>CAUJJY010000138.1 GCA_963205155.1 Candidatus Zixiibacteriota bacterium
GGGCGTCTGACCGACAACAAAGGTCGGACGGTGGATTTCAAGAACACGGTGATCATCATGACGTCAAATTTAGCATCGCAACAAATCGCGCAGTTCGCACACGACCGCTCGGCCCAGGAACGGGCTGTAAACGAGGTACTGAAACAGACGTTTAAACCGGAGTTTCTGAACCGTCTTGACGACATTGTCATATTCCAACAACTGTCGACTGTGGAGATCGCCCGGATTGTCGAACTACAGATGAAACTTGTAGCGGAACGGCTGGAGAAGAAAGGCATTGAATTGACAATCTCTCCGGAGGCGTCGAGCTATCTTGCCCAAAGCGGTTTCGACGAAATTTACGGGGCGCGTCCGCTTAAGCGATTGATTCAGAACGAGATACTGGACGAGTTGTCGCTTCGAATCATCGAAGGTGATATCCAGAGTGGTGCGACTGTAAAGGTAGATTCTGACAACGGAAAGATAATATTTCGCTAACTGTGGTTGTCCGTCGCGACCGTTCAACATGCGTTGGAGCCGCAGGTGGTTTGATGGGTGTCCGCAAAGTAGTCTTCGTGTATCTATAAATATCATTTTTTCTTGCTTTTCCACCATTATTGGTTTCATTGCCGATGACAATTCCTAAACCCAGGCAGCTTGAAGATGAAATGTGAACGCTGCAACACGCTGACTACGGCACGTTGATCACCGGTATGTTGCACCTGTTGCTTGGCTTTAGGTACCAGATGTCCGATTAGGAGGAGAAAGTATGACCATTCGTTTCGGTTCCTTGATGATGCTCGTTGCAGTCGTTCTTTGTTGGACGGCAACGGTCTTCGGCGGAGTAACGCCCTCGCGACTAAACTACCAGGGGTTGTTGACTGGTGCCAACGGCCAACCCTTGAATGCAACCGGTGTGCAGATGACATTTCGCATTTGGAATCACCCTTTCTTAAGTGATCCGGCAAATCTGAAGTGGGAGGAGACGTTACTGGTCGATGTGGCGAACGGATTGTTTAGCGTAATTCTCGGAGACAATATCCAAATAGAGCCGGAAGTTTTCGATTCGTCTGCGAGTTATCTCGGCATTCAAATCGGTAGTGATCCGGAAGGGGAACCGCGCACTCGACTGGTATCGGTCGGATATTCGACACGAGTAGAGACGCTTGATGGCGCCCGCGGTGGTGTTATTTCCGGTACGATTGGTCTGCAACCGTCCTCGGGTACGAAGGATGGCGATGTCGAGCAGTTGCGATACGAATTGTTTGACGATCAAGATAGTGTCAAGTTTTGGGCAAGCGAGACGGAAGTTTTTACTCCGTGTCTGCAGTTCTCGGGTGACGATAGCAGGCAGTGTACTGCGGCAATGAGTTCTGGCGCCGCGCAAACGGAAATTAGTGATGTCGCAACTACGATTGGAAACACGCCAGTGATTCTCGCGCAGCAGTCGATTGATTGTCCCAGCGACGGTTATGTTCTTGTCATGGGTTCATGCGAAGCCGCCATCGATTTGACGGGAGCGAGCCAGACGACGGTGGCACCGGGGACCGTTCCCACCTACTCGGCGGATTTTGGCGTGGTTGCCAGTGAGACCGAGCAGCCGGGTGACCAGCGCAAGACGTGGTTGGTCAGAGCTGTTGATCCGTTCCTGCAAGCGAGCAATGTGATTAGTGTCCAAAAAGTGTTTTCGGTTGGCGCCGGAACGTCCACGTTTTATATGGTGGCAGAGAGAACCGCCGGCGATGCCGAATTTGCGGCTTCTGACAAGACCCTTACTTTGGTCTTCATACCGAAAGCCTATGGTGCGATCAGCTCGTCCTCCGCTACGGCCGCGGTGACGACTACGGTTTCCGGTACGGTCGGAGTCAGCAAGGCGTCACTTTCGGCAGTGTCGAATCCGGTTAACAGCACCGATGCGGAAATCGCCAAGCTGAAGGCTGAAATAAGCGAATTGAGATCACTTCTGCAGCAAGTTGCCGCGGACAGAAACAAACAATAACGGACCGAAATCGGAGGAGACTTATGACGAAGGTCCGAATGCTTGTAACGATGGCAACAAGCTTTGTCGTGCTGCTGTTCTCAACTCAGGCGGCAGACGCTTACAATATCAAGTGGCAGGTTGTGGCTTCCGGTGGAACCAACAGCCATTTTTCCGATGGGAAGAACATTATGGGTACCGTCGTTCAGACGGCGGTTGGCACCGTGGTATCTCCCAATTATCGCGTGAATCAAGGATTCTGGCAGGAGTTCACAGTATGCCGATCCGGTGATGCCGACGGGAGCGGTAATGCGAACATTTCCGATGCAGTCTATATCATCAACTTTATCTTCTTGGGCGGCCCCGAGCCGACCACGGCCTGTGGCGGTGACGCCGACGGCAACGGAATTGTCAACATTTCTGACGCGGTTTGGCTGATTAAGTACATTTTCCAGTCGCCCTAAATAGAGTCTATTCATCTGTTGATAGGGAGAGCCGGTTGTTTTCAGACAACCGGCTTTTCTGCATTTTGATTGTCTGTTGTCCGCACTTTTACTATCCTCGAACTGTTAGGTGAGCTAAGCCGGCTTCTTTGAAACGAGTGATTCCAGAAGATTGTTATGAGCGATTCCGAAGAACAAGATCATCTTGAACAAACGAAGATCAGTCGCAACGACGGACGAGTCGGAAGCGTCGGCCGGTATCGTGTCATTGAAAAGATCGGTGCCGGTGGAATGGGCGAAGTCTATCTTGCCTTTGATCCCAAATTGCAGCGCAATGTCGCAATCAAGCTTCTGCCGCCGACGCTCGCGGACGACCCGGAGACGAAGGCAAGATTCATTCGCGAGGCGCAGACGGCCGCCGCTCTCAATCACAACAATATCGTCACGATATACGAAGTCGATGAAAGCGAGGGGCGGCAATTCATCGCGATGGAACTTGTGGAAGGTGTTCCGCTCAAGGACCTGATCAAGGCGCAGCGATTGCCGATCGAAAATTGCGTTGACCTGATTCTGCAGGTTTGTGACGGGTTAGCGGCTGCCCACGAGCGTAATATCGTCCACCGCGATATCAAGCCGGCCAATATTCTGGTGAGCGGCAAGGGCCGCGTCAAGATTCTGGATTTTGGACTCGCCAAACTGCAGAGTGTGTCGGGGCTCACCAGCACCGGCGTGCGGCTGGGTACGATCGCGTATATGTCGCCGGAGCAGGCGCAGGGCGTCGAGGTCGACCAACGGTCGGACATCTTCTCGCTCGGCGTAGTCGTCTATGAGATGCTTTCCGGGCAGACACCATTCAAGAAGGACTCGGAGATTGCCACTTTGCTGGCGATCCTTCAGCAGGTTCATGTTCCGCTGAAACAAATCAATCCCGATGTTGGCGAGAAGGTCAGCGAGATTGTTGACCGGGCACTGCAAAAAGATCCGGTTCAACGATATCAGAAGGTTGAAGAACTTGCTCGGGATCTTCGATCGGCCTTACGGCGTGAAGAGCAACCGTCCTCACAATTTCCCAAAGTGACGACTCCGGCGCCGATGACGCGACCAGCGGGCATGGAAGCCAGCACGGTGACGAAGACTGCCGTCGGTCTCAAGAAGGCGATTGCCATATTACCCTTTGAGAATCTCGGACCGACCGAACACGATTATTTTGCCGACGGTATTACCGACGAAATCACGACGAGTCTGGCGAAGATCAAGCTCCTTAAAGTCATTTCCAACAATAGTGCGCGTCAATTCAAGGACAAGAGCCGAAGCATGCAGCAGATCGCGACTGAATTGGGAGTTGAGTTTCTCTTGACGGCGACGATCCGCTGGGACAGCAGCCAGACGCCATCGCGATTTCGACTAAGCTGTAAATTGGTTGATACCAAAGACGAATCGTATCTATGGGCGGAGTCCTACGACCGCGTTCTCGACCAGATATTCGTTCTTCAATCGGAGCTGGCGTCGGAGATCACAAAGGCGCTCGGTGTCGCGCTGGCGACGCCGGAGTTGGACAGCCTGTCGCGGATTCCGACAACCAATCTTGAAGCCTACGACTACTATTTGCGCGGGAACGAATTCTATCCACGCAGTACGCAACCGGCGGATATTAGCAAGGCGATAGAAATGTACGAGAAGGCGGTGGAACTTGATCCGGGCTTTGCACTGGCGCACGTCAAATTGAGCCAGGCGAATCTTAGTATGTATTGGTTCTTCCACGATCGTACGCAGGCCCGTGTCGCCAGAGCCAAGGTGTCGGTTGATGCTGCGGTCCGGGTTGCTCCGCAGTTGCCGGAGACAAGTCTGGCATTGGGCTACTATTACTACTATGGTTGTAAAGAGTACATGCCGGCGCTGGAGCAATTTGTGTTGGCCGGCAAGAGCCGTCCGAATGACAGTAATCTTCTGGCCGCGACGGGATTCATCCAGAGGCGCCTGGGATTCTGGAATGAAGCGCTGCGCAACATCCGCAAAGCCGCCGAATTGGATCCCAAGTCGTCGCTTCTGGCGTCGGAATTGGGTAATACGCTGATGCTCCTTCGTCAGTACGATGCGGCGTTGATTCAGTTTGATCGTGCCATCTGGCTCGTGCCGGACTGGATCGACATCTATGCCAGAAAAGCGCAGACCGTATTACTGCGGGACGGAAATGTGACTGCAGCGGCGAAAATATTCCGCGATGCCGAATCGCGAGTTGTCCCTGCCGAAATGGTGATGGAGTTTGCTCTGCTGGATGTTTTCGTCGAATACTGCGATGGCGATGTGCAAAAGGCGATGGATAAGTTAGCCATCGACGAAGTCGAGATGGAGTTGTATTTTATCAACAAGGGACGGCTGGCTCAACAATTGGGTCGCGATTCTGAAGCGAGATCATATTTTGAATCTGCCCGGGTGATGCTGGAAACCAAGCTCAAGACGAACCCCGATGATGCCCGCTATCTTGCCAACCTGGGATTTGCCTATGCCGGACTCGGCCAGACCGAACAGGCGATCAGCTGTGGCGAGAAGGCGATTGCTTTGTTTCCGCACGAACGCGATCACGTGTTCAGCATCGTCTATATGGAGACCTTTGCACTGACATTGACGACACTTGGACGATTTGATCAAGCGATTGAGCAGCTGAAGTTCCTGTTGGGAGTGCCCTCATATATCTCGCGGCCACTGTTGATGGTATCGGAGCACTTCTCGCCGTTGCGCGGATTGCCGGGATTCCAGAAGTTGTTGATTGGATAGAGGCACAGCTACAGTAGCCACGAATATTCCCGGATTTCAGCCATATTGCCGCCAACTTCCTCATCACACACTTAAGCAAGTCGTTTTCGACATGTTTTTGCGGTCTTGCGTAATCGCGCACTTTGCCGCTAATTGAGTCAGTACCGTTTGCTGTCTTGAGAAAGGAAGAACAAATGCAAGAGCAAAGTTATGCTAAACACGCCCGCCTCGTGCCGGGCTATCACTTTATTCTATTCGGGATCTTGGTCTTGTCATTGATCGGTTCGTGTGTGAACTTGTGGAACTCGATTGGCGATCACACGCGACTCTATTCGGCAACATTGCTGGTTGTCGTCTTCGTGTGTCTACTGATGTTGTTCTATTATGTAAGGTCATTTCCGCTCAAGGCGCAGGATCGTGCCATTCGGGCTGAAGAAAATCTCCGCCACTTTGCGATGACCGGCAGGATGCTGGATTCGCGTCTCACCATGCGGCAGGTAATCGGGCTGCGATTTGCCTCCGATGAAGAGTTTGTGGAACTGTCGCGGCGTGCAGCTAACGAGGGTTTGTCGGAGACGGACATCAAGAAGGCGATCAAAAACTGGCGATCAGACAACTACCGCGTGTGACAATTATTCAGGGAGAATCAGTGGAGAGAAAGAGAATCGGAGAGTCCGGACTTGAAGTGGCGCCATTGGCGCTGGGCGGAAATGTCTTCGGCTGGACAATTGATGAGGCAACATCGTTTGAGATCCTTGATCGATTTACTGGCGCCGGATTCAACCTGATTGATACTGCTGATGTCTACTCGCGGTGGAAACCGGGACATGTGGGCGGTGAATCGGAGACGATCATCGGGAAGTGGCAGAAATCGCGCGGGAATCGCGCCAAGGTTATTATTGCCACCAAGGTCGGAATGGAAATGGATGCAGAGAGGAAGGGGCTATCAAGAGCGCATATACTGCGCTCTGTCGAAGATTCACTGAAACGACTTCAGACCGACTATATTGATTTGTACCAGTCGCATACTGATGACAAGGACACGCCGATTGATGAGACCCTTGAGGCTTATTCCCAGCTCGTCGAGCAGGGGAAGATCCGTGTCATTGGCGCTTCGAATTATACCG
>CAUJJY010000139.1 GCA_963205155.1 Candidatus Zixiibacteriota bacterium
ATCAGGTCATTCGCCTGCAGAAGTCCTTGTGCAAATACTTCGCGCCCTCCCCACCATAGCACTATGACCACAGCTGCCACACCCAGCAGTTCATTAATTGGACCAGACACAAGTCGGACACGATTGATCTTCAACATCGTGCTAAAGTAGTACTGCGTCCGCTCCCTGAACCTGCCGATCTCTCGCTTCTCCGCTGCATAGGCTCGCACAATACGTATCGCATTGATCGTCTCCTCCAGCGTACTCGATACGTCTGAAATCGCCTCTTGCGCCCGCTTGCTGTAACGACGAATCAACTTCCCCACTTGATATATTGATAAGAATATCAGCGTCAGCACCACGATTGTCACCAAAGTCAATTTCCAGCTAACAGCAACCATGATGCTCAAGAACACCAGAATCTGCAACGGATCGCGGAAAAGGTTATTGATCGTGTTGTTCAACGTCTCATGAATCTTCGATACATCATTAATTGTCACCGACATCAAGTTGCCAGTGCGGCTGCGATGGAAATATGACAATGACAACTTCTGCAAATGTTCATAAATCTGGTCGCGAAAACGCTTGGTGATCCCCTGCTCAACATATGCTGTGAAAAACCCCTGCAGGAATAAGAAGAGGTTCTTCGCCAATGTAATGATCACCAGCGCAAAGCAGAGATTGCGCAGGTTTGCTTCATGATCATCGCTCATCAGCAATTCAGCAGTAATTCGATTTAGTTCCGCCCGCCACTCGTCGAACACGCTCAAACTGGCTGCCGGATCAACTGCCGGGGCAGCCGCAATTGCTGAACCAAAGAGTAATCCCGGCAATGCGCTCGCCAAATACACGAGCGCACCCGACGTCAGGCTATACAGCAGAATACATGCAAGCGAGATTGCCAGGTGCTTGCGATAGGGAAGAAAATATGAATAGAGTCGGCGAATCATCCGGTCATTATACTCAATTCTTGTCTAATAAAGCAAGTTAACGGGACGGCGGGATAAAGTCAATTCAGTGCGGCGTTCACTGTGCCAGATTTGTCAGTAGGTCGGCCAGGTCGTCTCGAGTTAGGACAACCGCAGCATCAGGTATCTCCAGTGCAAATTTCTCTTCGGGAATCGTGCGATTAAAGCTGCTGCTTTGTATCGCTATATTCGCCATAAACGACCGATCGCGCGATTCCAATTTGATGTGCTCCGCCCGCAAATAGGGAAACTCCTCCTGCGAACGCAACTTCGATTCAAAACGCAGCGCGTGTACGGTATCAACCATTTTTAACCGAAAATTCTTGCCGCCCTTCTTCATTTGAGTTCGCCAAGCCCCGTCGTCACTGGTGTCGTAACTGCCGCGGTAAAACGCCAGAAGCAGATCAATAATATGTCGCGACTCCGAAAGCGAGCCCGTTTCTAAATCTGCAACCAGCCCGCGGTAGAAGCGTTTTTCCCTCGGGAAAAAACACTCAAATGTATCCCCGCTCACCACGGCCTTAAGTACGGCCGAACCAAGGAAACCACGTACATAGAGAGAAAGCTGATCCCCTTGCCTGCTGAAAATCTCAACCCGGAAATCATCCACCCTCCGGTCGCGCTTCAACTTTACGCGTAGCAAAGCCGCATAGGTCGACAGCTCTTCCGACTGCCGCACCGAAATCTCGCGGAATTGCTCCATTGGAGAAGCTCCACTCGACAGCGTATTACCTGCCGAACAGCCGACAATCGTCAACGCAAGGCCAACCATCAATGTCGGAAGAATCAAGCGCCTCAAAATCTATGCCAGCGGATAGCCGGTGTAAAGCCACACCGCCGTCTTCACAAATGGGCCAATGACTGTCCAAATCGGCGATATCGGCAGAATGAAGCCCAGAAAGATAACACCGAGAAGCACCATCGGACCATAGCGCTCAAGGCTAATCGCAAAGTTTTCGTACTGCGGTGGAAGCAAAGCGATCAGAACTTTAGAACCGTCCAATGGAGGTAAGGGGATCATATTGAAAAACGCTAAGGCGCAGTTGATGAAGATCATCATATAGACCATCTGATACGCCAGCGCCGTATCTTGCTCACCCATTCCCACATACGGCAACAGCCGGAATAGAACCGCCGCTCCAGTTGCAAGAATGATGTTGGAAATTGGCCCCGCGAGACTAACCCACAACATCCCTTGTCGCCAGTTGCGGAAGTTCGCAGGATTCACCGGTACCGGCTTCGCCCAGCCAAACCGAAAACCCGAAGCCACCATCATTACCACACCCATCAGATCAAGATGTACAATCGGGTTCAAGCTCATCCGGCCCAGCATCCGTGCCGTCGGGTCGCCTAGTTTATTGGCTGCCCAAGCATGAGAGAATTCATGCACCGTCAAAGAAAGAAACAATATCGGCAGTCCAATGAGTGCCTGTTGCCAGTCGATCAAGTTAACTCCTCCATTTCGCTCTATATAATACGAACGACCGCCCTTTCGTTCCCCATAAAAAATGACGGCCAACGATTAAGTTAGCCGCCAAGAATAACGCAATCAACATGCTCATGCTAAGAATTATGCATAAACACCGCGCAGAAGTATCACATCCACCACTCGCTTGATTCCGAGCATGAAAGCAGCTACACGCATATTCACCTTGTATTGTTCGGAAACTGAATAGACATCGTTAAATGCGGC
>CAUJJY010000140.1 GCA_963205155.1 Candidatus Zixiibacteriota bacterium
CTGGAAGAATAAGTTTTCAAGAATGTCAAAGGCTTCACTGGTTCTTCCCTGCTCGCGATAGATGCGCGCCAGTCCGATGGGCGCCGGCGCATAGTTGGGATGTGCATTAACAATCTGACGATAAAAATCAAGCGCCTGTGAACGGTCGCCTTTCTTTTCATACAGTTCCGCTAAGGCCATCGCCGCGCTAATATTATTTGGATCACGTTCCAGAATATTCTCAAAAACGGAACTGATCATATTGAACTGGCCCATGTCGAACAGCGAACGACGCAGCCGGTCGAATACCAAATGCGCATCATTCGGGCTCTTCTCCACCAAATGCATCCACGCCTTGACAGCGTCCTCGACGCGCTCTTCAGTGATATACGAATCGCCGACCTTCACCCAAACATCAACCTTCGTCGGATCAAGATGAATTCCGGTCTTGTACAGCGTGCGCGCCTTGCGTCCTTTGCCGCGCTCACCCATCACATCACCGAGACGGATCTTCACTTCAGCCAGACGGCTCTTGAACTTTTCCGAATCGCGGCGGTAAAGTTTCTCCGCCACATCTTCGGCCTCTTCCCATTTGTCGCTCTTCATGAGCAAATCAAGCAGGCGCGCTCCTGCGTGCAAATTGGTATGGTCGCGTTCAAATTCCTTCTTGAGCAGCGCAATCGCCTTGTCGTGTTGTCCATCGGCAATGTAATCATCAATCAAGTGGCGGTTCACAGCGATCTTTTGCAGCGCGGTCAACTCACCCCGCATCAGCAAATCCGAATGAATCTGTATCGCCTGCCGCGGCTTACCGCGGTCGGCCAGAATCCGTCCCAGGCGCAGATATGCGTCAATGTTGCGCGTATCCTGCGCGACGACGTCCTTGAGCTTGTGAAACGCCGCAATCTGATCGCCTTCCAATAGCGACTGCAGCGCAGAAATGTAAAGACTGCCATCCTTCTCGTGAGCCCGCCGGCGGCGGCGAATCTGGTATGACAACAGCGTCATCAACAACAGGATGATCGCTACTCCGCCAACGTAATAATACATGCTTAATTCGAACATACTCTACACCGAATCAATTTGATCTATCTGGCGGTTCCGCAACGACGTGATCTCTGCTTCCAGCCGCTTAATCAGCCGCTTATTGGCCGACGATTCCGAAGAAATCCGGAAAAAGTATGTTACCGCCAATAGGAAACTGGCAATCATCCCGGCGCCGAATGAGATCAACAATACGACCATCAAGGGTACATCCAGATACCGCGTATGCAGGATATTGACGTCAACCCGCTCATTCGCATTGTATATGAAAAACGCAATGGCAAGTATCAGGAATATGATGGTGAGGAACATCCTAATTGCCCACATGGCCGTGCTCCTTGGCTACAAATTTTGACAAATATTCTTTGCCCTGCATCATTTCTCGGCGCCTCCTTCGGCCGCCTTGGTGGAATCAGCGCCGGCCGGAAGAGAATGGAAGGTTATTGATGAAGCAACTTTCTTAAATTCGTCCTCAAGTTCATCGCGGAATTGGTTCTCGCACGCCATCTCCATATACAACAGCCAGCCGTCAAACCCGACGATGTAAACATAACCAACGCGGTAATCGCGAATCAGTTCCGGCGGCGTAATCTCATCCTTCTGGATCTGAACCGAGTACTCCCGGCGAACATGCCAGCGCGTCGCATCGATGCCGCCAATCTTCTCGGCTGTAGCTGGCTCTATCTCCGGCGGATTTGACATCCCGCGCTGGAAAAATATCGACTTGGAAAGGATTCTGTCGCGGAAGGGATCCTTGGTCGAGCCGACGTTCAAGGAATCGAAGAACTCTTTCGCCGAAAGCCCCGTTGAATCGGCAAAAATCCTGACAAACGGCCGCAGGGCCTCGCCAGGATTGCTCTTGAGCTTAATCGGAATGCGCGGTTTCCGCCACTCAAACATAACCCGCTCCGACGTCGGCTCATTCTTAAGTCCGGCGTCTTTCCACTCTGCCGGAATGGCAATCGAAAAACCGAAACGGCCGTCACTGTACCAGCCATTTTCGATGGTCCCAACCTTCTCCTTTTTGGCAAACGCGACCGCGCACACCAAGAGTCCGGAGAATATCAGGAGCCATGTTAGTTTTGCTGTCTTTTTCATTAACTTGTTGGTCACCTTTCGCTTCCTGCTCGGCTTGTTTCTAATTATACGCCTGACAAGGTCGTAGTCAAGCATTTAAATCGGACTACTTCAAGAGCAGGAGTTTCCGCGTAATGGCCTCACCCGACGTGCGAACAACCAGGAAATATACCCCCGATGGCAACACGGTCCCACTGCCGATAACTTGCGGCAAATCAATGACTATCGATTGCTCAACAGCAACGAACTCCTGCCTCGACAATGTCTGCCCAAGTAGGTTCACAAACGAGACCTCAAACGGCAACGGTAACCGCGCGTTCGGCGTCAACTCAATGGCAATCTGCGTATCGGAATTGAATGGGTTTGGCGTTGCTGTAACCGATTGAAGGTCTGCGTTGGCTCGCTGCTGTTCAGCAGGATTCTCACGCCGCTGAAACGCTCTGACCCAATCTGCTGATAGGCAGTAGAGCGTCTCATCGCGGATCGCGATCCCACTGGTTCCCTCCGTCCCGGCAATCAAAAACACCGTTCCCAATTGCGTCGGATCGGAGAAGTCGAGATACTTCACCGGCGTCGGTCCCGACGTCACTATCAACTCCTGCCGTTCCACGTCGTAATTCAAATCGAACGCCGACGAAATTGCTGCCGGTGATTCCAATGCGACCAGCTCGCCACTGCTCGAATCAAAATCAAACACGTCAATCCCGCCGCTGTGCGCAACCACCACAACTCCCTCTGGTGTCACAATCACGTCGCGCGGTCGCGCCGCACATCGTGTCTCGCCAACCGGCATTACATCGCCTCGCACGAATGCGTACAGGTTGACTTCGCCATTTTCGGTTGCCGTCACCAGCCAATCGTCGTTGATATCCGCATAGCTGATCCGTTCATCTGCAGACAACGAGCAGGTCGCGATCGCCGAGCCGTTTGGTTCCAGGAGGTAACACTTGATTCCCTCGTCACCAACTGCGATCAAATCAATCTCCCCGGAGCTTCCGCTGCGAACAAACAACTTGCGTAGTGTCAGATCTGTCTGGAATTCCCCTTGTGCCTTCCACCTCCCCCGTTCTCGGACATATGTCCGCACCCGGCCTTCAAGCTCGGAACCCGCAAAGAGGTACCCGTCCGACTCCGCCAGAATGTTAGTAACCGGCGCTCCCGGCAAAATCATCCGCGAATCAACACCACCACTGCTGAAACTAAGTGATTGGATGCCCGTCGAAGTCGACACCACCAATCCCCCATCAACGGCGACGATTGCGCCTGGCTTTGTCGCAGCATCATAACTCACCTTCGTTGCCAGAATCGGATTGCTCTTGAATGCCGTGACATTTCCACCGCGGTCGAGCACAACAACGGAATACAGCGCGGATTTTTCGAATGCGAGAATCTTGTCGACCGGATATGGCATTGAACTCTGGGCCGATACACGGCCGACAACCGATAGTTCTCCCGTTTCTGACCCGAGAAAGAACATTGTGTCGACGGCGCGACTTCCGGCAATCAGACTAACAGAAAATTCAGTCTCCACTATCCATTCCAGCGTAGCACCATTCGCCATGCCGCAATTCCACACTTCACATCGCTGCGTCCCGTAGGCGATCGCCACGCCGCTCTTGTGGGTACTGATAGCTTTCGGCGCTGTATCGGTCCAGATGTCGTCGAGATGCAGATACTCGCCATTCGAACGCGCGAAGACCGTCACTCCGTTGAGTACGTCGAGTACGAACAGGAACTCGCCCGCTAAGTCGACCTCTCGACTGTAGTCGGGCTCAAGCAGATTCTGCATTACTCGCGGTCGCGAAGGATCCGACACATCAACTATTCTGACACCGTCATACCCTTGCGCCAAACAGAGCGCGTCGCCGACCAGCGTCATTGAAATTATTGAATCCGGTGAATCATAATCCGCGCGGTGTGCAAGTCCTGCCCCATCCAAATGATAGATTGATACTTCCCCATCGCGCGTAGCCAGTGCCACGACATTTCCGTCAGCCGCAAGTATCGCAAACTCTCTTTCGATACTGATTGACCCGACACGGTTGAGAGCCGGACCCGCTAACGCGCCATCCAGAACCGAAAGCGTTCCCGGCGACAACACAAAAATTCGATCGCCGGCCGCGGCAATGTCGATTGCTCTGTCGAATGCGAGCGCGGCTCTAAATTCATACTGATCAGCTTCTACTGCCACACTCTTTGTGACAGCGCCGAAAACGAACACCAGGCAACTGATAGCTAGAAGCATCTTCATTTCAACATCACCATCCGCCTCGTCTCGGTGAAATTGTTCATCCGTAAACGATAGAAATATACTCCCGATGCGAGATCGTTCCCGCGATCATCCTTGCCTTCCCAAACCACCCGGTGTGTACCCGCCTCAAGTTCTGTGCTGGCAACCGTCGCCACGGTTTGCCCGATGACGTTGATCACCTCAATCGTGACTTGCGACTTACTTGTCAGGTCAAACTCAATTACTGTCGATTGATTGAACGGGTTGGGATAGTTTTGCGCCAGCCGGAATGATGTCGGCAACGGCGGCGCCGGCGGCGATGGCCGCGCCACAATCGTCAGCGATCCGGTGTTGCGTTTGTCATGCATAAAACTCCCCCACGCGATCGCGTCCGCACTTACCGGAGTCGGCAGGTTCCACATATAAAGACGCGCATCCGAAGACCCCATGAACATTTCGAGCAGTCCATCATTGTCAAAGTCGCCCGTCACCGGCGTGTGGGTCGCATAGGTCACATCACCCGGGTCTGCATAGGTATAGATCGGCCAGCCCACCACTGGCGAAGCGTCCAGATTCCACGCCAACAGCCGTTCCGGTTTTCCCAGGAACAATGCGCCCCCGCGAGAAATGATTTCCAATTCGCCGTCGGCGTCGACATCCACGATGAGCGGATTACTCAGCGAACTCGTGGTGCCCGCAAAGAAACCATCCTTGCGTCCAAATTCACTGGCGAGAAAAGGCGTGCCATCGCCGTGCCATACATAGACTTCACCGCCATCTAGCGCGCTGAAGACGCAGACCAATTCCGGTAAGGAATCGTTGTCGAGATCACCGACCGCTTGGAATGGTGTGAGAAACTGTATTTTCTCCGGAAAGAGTTTGGGCCAGCCGGGTAGATCAGTGCCGTCGGCTTCGACAATCCGCACCGCCATCGCCAGATTCGCCGAGTACCAATAGGCGAATGCAATTTCCGGCTCTCCATCATCATCAAAATCCGCCATCACGCCACCAAACATGTCGTCGCAAGATAATACCAGATCGCCAAGTCTCGGAAAAAGCGGACTGCCGTCCTTGCCGGAATACATGAACATTCCACCCTGACCTCGAATCGCGGTATAGAGCGTACCAATATCCTGATAGCCATCCTTGTTGAAGTCGTAAGCAAATAGGTAGACCACCTGCGAACCGCCAAATGTCCGCGGCCGCCCGTTCGTACCGGTGCGCGCAAATAGTCCGCCTTGCGTTCGGAAATAACTCGAACCGTCGGCATGCCAGCAGTAGATTTCTCCTGCAGCGTTTATAAACAATATCTCCATCAGCGAGTCGCCGTCGATATCGCTCACCAGCGGCGTCGGATAAGCGTTATATTGATAGCCGGTATTGACAAGTTTGGGCCAGCCGGGCAGGAAATCTCCATCACTGTTTAATACCACCACTCCTGAATCCGTCACGCATACAATGTCATCATCACCATCGCCGTCAAAATCGGCCAGTGCCAATGCCGACTCATAGGAGGTCGCCCACGGCATCGAAATCAGTCGGCTCGTGTTACCAATAAACTCGCTGACGATAATGCCGTTTCGCGAGCCGTTGACAATCTCCGCCCGGCCATCGCCGTCAATATCGCCTGTAGCTGAACAATAATGCGGCCGCAATCCCGGATCACGCGGATAACCCTCGGCCAAAGCCGACTTGATAAATACCCGCCGCTTCACAGTGACCATCCCCGAATCGCTATAAACGTCCAACTGCAAAGTCCCGCTTCCGGGAACTATCTGCCCGACTGTCCATCCTGCCAGTGTCTTGCGAAAAAGCAATTCAGTAGAGCGCTTGATCAGAAACTTCTGCTTGGGTTCGACATCCGAATAATACGCCAGTTCATAGTGCGAAAACTGCGGCACCGATGCCGACCCGATCACGTCTACCGCCGAAAACACTGTGTCGTTTTCCGACGGCTGTAGGATTTCAACCTTGGCGGAATTTACCAGTCGGATCGCCGTCGTGTACGCGACCTCTTCACCAACAGACAGACGCAGGTGCGTCTCGCCGTCATACGGTGAACTATCCCAGACACTCAACTGCCCTCTGACTATCGCCGCACTACCCGACCCGATAGTCTGCCACTCTTCAGTCGATGCGGGCTTCGCTTCCAGTATGTAACTCTGGCCCGTCGATGAAGATGCTGAACCATTGAATGCGACCAGCCCCGTAACAATTTCATTAGCGTGCGGCTCTTCAATCTCCGCATACTCATCCCGAAGAAGTCCCGCAGCCCTGCCCACATTGACACGTCCCCAACCTCCGAACGGGCTGTAGCTCGTTGCCATTACTCCATTCGGGTCAGCAACTCGGTCGGTGGTGTTGATTATCAGATTTCTCAAACTGTCCACAGCCAGCCCTGGTGAAACAGAAAGTATTAACGCCGCGCATCCGGCAACATGCGGCGCCGCCATGCTGGTCCCGTCGGCGAGATAATAGTCGTTCTCGATAATGCGCAGCAGCGGTTCCCCACCCTCTGCATACAAATCTGTATTTTGCGCCCGCAGCGATAGGATGTCCTGCCCCGGCGCACAAACATCGAGCCAATTGCCGAACGTCGAAAACTTGGTCACTTCGTCCTTGGAATTGGTCGCGCCAACCGTGAGTACCTCTTCAAGCCGCGCCGGATAAAATGGCGTCGAGCTTCCGGAATTGCCCGCAGCTGCGACAAACAGCACGCCGTTGTCGACGGCATACGTCACCGCCTCTGTCAGAATCGTGGAATAGTAAGGCGATCCCCACGAAGCGCTAATCACCTTCGCTCCGTTCTCAACAGCATAGACAATTGCCTCCGCACTCGCCGAGGCCAGCGCATTCGGGAATATCTTGAGACACATGATCTCCACATGCGGTGCGACTCCCTCGATCCCGATCCCGTTACCGCTGACCGCGCCGACAATTCCCGCACAGTGAGTACCGTGACCGATGGTGTCCATTGGATCAGAGTCCGGCGAGATCGCAAAACCGGTCGCATCATCACCGGAAAAATCGTAGCCGTAAAGATCGTCGACATATCCGTTGAAATCGTCGTCCGTGCCGATTC
Source organism: Candidatus Zixiibacteriota bacterium (assembly GCA_963205155.1). GTDB lineage: Bacteria > Zixibacteria > MSB-5A5 > CAIYYT01 > CAIYYT01 > JADJGC01. Next base: position 7,413 of record CAUJJY010000140.1, read on the forward strand.
TTCCTTCATCTTCGCGGACATTGCGCCAGACATTTGCCGCAAGGTCGGGATGCTCGTAATCCACACCGGTGTCAATAATCGCCACCTTCACGCGCCCGCGATCTGTCGGACGCTCAAGTGCCGCACTTCGACTGATATCAGCACCCTCGACTCCCGACAGCATTTTCAGCGAGTCGTTCCCCGTCCCCGGAACGCGGATAATCCCCGGGTACTCCTGTCCGTCATTTTGCATTCCCCATTGGTATGAGTACAACGGATCGCTGAACAACTCCATCAGTACGTCGCGCTCGACATACACGACATCCGGCTGACTCGCCAAGAATATTTCTGCATCAGCGCGCGCATTTGAGTCGGCAAATTCAACGACATAGACCGACGCCCCAAATCCGCTTCTTGCCAATGCGTTGCCATTAACTTTGAATAGCGGTGTGAACTTTGCCGCACCTGCCGCGCTACTGATCTTATTAAGGGAGCTTTGTGAAGCCGGACTTGCGAGTCGAACGATTAGCCTTGTCGGATGAAAGTCGCCTGCAACCGCCCACGCGGGAGATGCCATAATGACAATTATCGCGAGTGCGAGGTACCATTTCCTGATCATGCTCGGCGTACCATCCATTATCGTATGAAACTCTGCATTCCGTCGTCAACAATACGCGCGGGTCTCGCGAATTGTCCAATGAATATAGCAGGCGCGGTGCGAGTCGCAAGCGCCGGATTGACTGCCGTTGATTTACTTTTCGGTCGTGGGCAAAACTGCCCAATGGAGTTTCGTCCGCAGGATCTGGTAGAAGGAATTGTCTGGAAACGTTATCAGACTTGTACTGTGTGCAGCTTTGCGAATCACTATTTGCGTCTGATTCTTCACCCCCACCGAAGTCTGTCCATCTACTGTCATCAAACAGGCATGATCGGTCGACGTCACGCGGATCCGGATGCGATCGTCCCCGTGAAACAACAATGGCCGCGCCGCCAATGACTGCGGTGCGATCGGTGAAGCGACAATCGCTTCCATGTTCGGGTTGAGCAGCGGACCACCGACTGCGGAATTGTACGCCGTCGAACCCGTTGGCGTACAAATCACCAATCCGTCGGCACGATACGTCGATATGAATTCGTCATTAACAAACAGGTCAAGTTGAATCAACCGCGCCAAACTGCCGCGGTCAACAACGACATCATTCAGCGCGAAGTACTGCTTATGTTCGGAGTCATCAACTACTGAAGCCTCAAGCAGCATCCGCTTTTCGATCCGGTGCTTGCCTTCAACAATATCCCGCAGCCGCGGTTCGACTTCGTCAGCCGAAACCTGCGTGAGAAATCCCAATGAACCCAGATTGACTCCAAGGATCGGTGTTCCAGCGGAACCAACTTCACGTGAGGTTGCCAGCAGTGTGCCGTCGCCGCCCATCGACACAATAATATCGCACTCGGCCGCCATTCGGCTGCGCAAACTCAAGCGTGAATCATCAATGGAAAGTGCTCGCAGATCATCGGCGAGTCGGTAGTCATGCCCGTTCTTTTCTGTCCAGTGGATAACCCTTTTGATAACATCATCGGCCCCCTGTCGCCGGCGGTTGGCGATTATGCCGAATAACATCAGGGTTTGCCCTTGGCTGCGATCTTAACCGCCGAAATTCTATTTGTCGTAATCGCCGTCTCCATATTCACAGCAGGATTTCCGCTATTTGTATTGATAGCGACAATCCGCTCGATCGCTTCGGCAATCCCTTCAGGATGCAACTGCAGCAACTTCAGCAATTCCTCGCGGCTGCCGTGCTCGACAAACTCGTCAGGAATCCCCAGTCGTAGAATGCGAATCTGCTTGCGGCCGTTGTCGGATAACCAATCATTGATACCGGAACCAAAGCCGCCAATCAGTGCACCCTCTTCGATAGTGACAATCGATGTAAATCGATTCGCAATTTCTGTCAGCATCGTCTCATCAAACGGCTTTACG
>CAUJJY010000141.1 GCA_963205155.1 Candidatus Zixiibacteriota bacterium
TATGCTGGTTTCGTCCGTCGGCGTTTTGACTGCCATCACTGTAACCAGCCACATCGAGGCGCTGCCGATGATCTCTGAATCCACTCTTTATCTTCTTAAATGGGTTGTGACAGTTTTCTTTCTGGCTCTTGTTCTGCTAAGAAAAGTGACCACAGGCGAACAATGGAACTGGTCATTTTCGCGTCCAGGGGTCTACCTTCTAATTCTTCTGGCTTGGAGCATGATTTGTGTTCCCTTCTCCGTACATCCGCTGGAATCCGCAGTCGAGATCATTCGATATTTCCTGCTATTTGTCGTTTTTATTGTCACGCGAGAAATAACACGCGATGAAAGATCGCTCATCATTGTTGCATTCTCTCTTTTGATTGACTTGGTTGCGGCATCATCCTATTCGTTGTGGCAATTCTGGACCGAGGGTTTCTTTCGCTTGCGCGGGTTCTTCACGAATCCAAACAGCTTTGGAGTTTTCATCGGATTCACTCTTCCGTTTGCGCTGCTGTTGGCGATGGTCACGCGTTCGCGCGTCTTAAAGTTTGCGGTTCTTGCTTGCGCCGTCCCCGCACTGGTCTCGCTTGGGTTTTCCTGGTCGCGAGCAGCTATGTTCGGAATCGCTGTGCAAGTACTGGTTTTCCTACTCCTTGAACGCCAGTGGCAATGGATCAAGAGAATTGCATTCGTTGCGTTAGTCATTGCGACAACGATTCTCATTAATCCTACCTTAAGGGAATCTCTAATGACTGCGACTCGACTGACCGGAGGCACATCGCACCGCACGCTGCTGTGGGGAGCGGCAACCGAGTCCATCCTGAAAAATCCGGCATTTGGACAGGGCTACGGCTTGAAGCAGAATGAAGTCGTGGGAAGAATAATCGAGAAGGATATCGGTATCGTTACCGTCTTTCGGGATTTTCGTACCAAAAACTTCCTTCCTCACAACCAACTGCTGGTACATGCACTGGCAACGGGAGTGCCTGGACTTGTGCTCGCACTTGTATTCTACACTTCCATCATCGCGTATTTCAATAGGGCGAGAATTCGAGCCGTTTCAGTCAAGGAACGAATGCTGCAATCCGGGGCTATTGCGCTAATCTGCGGTGCATTAGCCAATGGACTTTTCGAAGGAGGATTGATTTTTGGCAAAGGTGCAATAAATAACTACTTCTGGATTGCCCTGGGAATTGCAGCCGCTGCGAGCCGTCATCAGATTTTTTCAGAGAACGAAGAGAAGTCTGTCTCGCTCTCAAGACTTTAGCGCTTTTTGTGCATCGTTCAATTTTTCAGCCTGCCTTTTTCTTGCTGTTTCTGGCGCCGGATAGCCGATCAAAACCTCAAACTCCCTTCGTGCAGCTGAAGTGTCCTTGACACTCTGGAAGATCTTGCCCCGATGATACCGACACTCGATCAAATTGAAGTAGTTTTGCGTTGAGTCTGATTCAAGCGAGCTTATGATCTCGCCAAAGTATTCGAGCGCCGCCGCGTACTTGCCCGCCGCGTAACTTGAAAACGCCATTCCCCATTTGACGAGTCGACTATCGGGATATTTGGCGCGCAGGGTTTCCGCGCATCTCAAAGCCGATTGCGGGTCCTTGCGTTCCAGATAAATCCAGACAAGTGAGTTCAATGCGAGATCGTTGGAGAAAAGGGATGAATCGACGGCAAGCTGGAGTTCTTCGACACCGTCATCCTTGCGGTCGCCGACAAACGGCAGCCAGTTGATGAATTCTGTCTTCGCCGATTTCCAGTAATGATAGGTCCCCAGGCCGAGGTAGGCATCATACAGATTCGGATCGATCTCCAGCACATCGAGATATGCACCCTTGGCCTTCAATCCTCGGCGCATCGCGGTCCACCAGCTTCCAGATTTGGCTTCCAGTGAGGCCGTGTAAGCGTGCCCATTGCCGATAGTCAGTTGAGCCCACGCGGCTTCGTTTGGATCCAACCGCGCTTTCTCGGCCAAGTCGATCGCCCTCTCGGCAGTTGATTCAAACTGGTCCTTCTTCGTGAAGTCTTCCCTATCCATCATTTCGGCGTGGTCGACTCCAGCCAGATACAACAATGCTGCGTGGTCGAGGCTGTCGTGCGCTACCATCGCGGCAAACACGCTTCGTGCAGAATCAAACTGTTCAACCATTGTAAATGCGATTCCCCGCCGCAGTTGTGCGACGTAAGCCGAGTCAAGATTGACGGCGATAAGCGATGCCGGCAATAGCCAAAGCGCGAGAATTGTCAGGGTGCGTATCAACATTGTCCTATGATCAGAAGCATCGCCTGTTTATACAATTGGTTTTGGATTCGGCAGCCCGATACGTATTGCATAACGGGCGGATTCAGGGTAAAATACCGGGGATCCATCAATCCGAAATTGAACTAACTGGAGATAAACGATGATCGACTTCGAACTCACCGACGACCACAAGTCCGCGCAGCAAATCGCGCGTGATGTCGCCCACAAGTACCTTAAGCCGAGAATTGCCGACCTCGACCGCGAGAATAAGAACGACCCCGAGTTCATCAAGCGCCTCAAAGACGCCGAACTGCTCGGCGTGTGCATCCCGCAGAAGTATGGCGGAATGGGACTCGACTACATTTCGCTTGGGTTGGTTTGCGAAGAGATGGAATATGTGGACACCTCGGCGCGAGTTGCATTTTCGGTTCATATCGGCCTTAACTCGCTCACCTTGCTTACCTGGGGAAATGAATTCCAGAAAGAAAAGTACCTCGTCCCGCAAGCCAAGGGCGAAAAGATCGGCACCTTCGGCCTAACCGAGCCTGCCGCCGGGTCGGATGCCGTCGGCATTCTTACCACGGCGAAGAAGGCGGGAAGCAAGTACATCCTTAACGGCGAGAAGATGTGGATTTCGCTTTCTGAAGTTGCTGATATGTTTCTGATCTTTGCATGGACAGATACCGACAAGCAGAAAAAACGCGACCACACCGGTCTGTCGGCATTCATTGTTGAACGGACATTCAAAGGCGTAACGACGGGATCGATCACCGGAAAGCTCGGCGTGCGTGCCGGCAAGACCGGTTGGAGTGCACTCTCCGACGTCGAAGATCCGGCAGAGAATCTACTGGGTAACGAGGGTGAAGGTTTCAGAATTGCCATGTCATGTCTCGATGGCGGTCGCTATACCGTCGCTGCCGGATCGACGGGACTGATCCGCGCCTGCATGGATGCATGTAAGGATTACGCGCTTACGCGGAAGACTTTCGAAGTTCCGATTGCACAACACCAACTGGTCAAAGAAATGTTCGCGGAAATGATCTACGGGTACGAGGCTGGTCAATACCTTTGGATGAAGGTCGGCTGGCTGCGCAACAAAGGCATGCGCTCAACGCGGGAGACCTCGCTGGCAAAGTGGTTCTGCACTGACCAAGCCGAGAAGGCCGCTTACAATGCTGTGCAGATTCACGGCGCGTATGGATTCAGCGACGAGTATCCAGTGGAGAGATTCTTCCGAAACTCCAAAGGCGCGGCGATTTACGAAGGCACCCGCGAAATCCACAAGCTAATGCAGGCGGACTATTATTTGGGATATAGAACGGATCATCCGGTGCGGTGTATGCCGCCGAGGTGGGAGGAGTAGGACAGTCCAGTAAGTGTTGAACTCTGGAAACTCTCTATTGGATCTGCCCATAAAACAATCCTCGCACTCAATCGTCGATTATAGTAGAGTAACTCTATAAATAAAACCGAGGTCGTTGCGGAATCATGTCAAGACTAAACCGTCTCGAAATCGCAGTACTACTACTCTCGGGATTTGTCTTCACCCTGACATCTGCCGCACCTCTGGAAGCGACGAATTCAATGAGTAATAAAATCGTCTTTGCTACGTACGCCGCCGACGGCGAAGAACTTAGGCACTGCCTGATTTTTGCCGCCAGTGTGCGCAAGTTCGCCGGATCTTTTTCAGAAGTACCGATCCGGATCTACCATTCACGCGAGTCGCTTGCGACGCTCAATCGAGCGCAACGGACGATGGCCGAATCCCTGCGCGTAACGTTGGTTGCAACAACCATGCCACCAAGTGCGACGGAACTACCCTATGCCGGAAAGACGTTCGCC
>CAUJJY010000142.1 GCA_963205155.1 Candidatus Zixiibacteriota bacterium
AGGCGATAGCTAAAATTGCCCATGCTGAATTGGTATATCGAATCAAGTGGCGCAGAATAACTGCGGCTATCGACAACCTTCCAAGGCTGCTCCCCCAGCTTCTCCATGAAATCGCAGGTAAAGTTGAATGACTTTTCGACAGCAGACAATTGAGAGGGTAGCAGCGCGATGACAAGAAAAATCGGCATCAAAATGAACTTCAAGCAGTACCCTCAACTCTCTGTTTCTGCAAATCAACTACTTTGTTTCCGATTAACACCGGCACAACATTGACGGTGTCGACTGCCGCCGCCGTCACGATGTCTGCGCCGAATCCCAGTTCTTTCAGGTAGCGAGCGTGATCAGCGCGGCCGATCACGGCCTCAATCGAATTATCTCGATTCTTATACAACATCTGCGCGACTTGCGCCGCATCATTGTCGACTGAATATTTCCCGGAACCAACCAACAGGTCGATCAAGGCACCGCCACAAAAGGTGTCCTCAAGCGAGAAATTCCCTTGTCTACCGGCACAGACGACGGCGACGTCCTTTTGTGCATTCAGAATCGTTTCCGCGATGATTGATAGATTGACGAAACCGCCCACCAAAGTCTGCGCTGCGGCAGCGCATTTCAGGATGGCGCGTGAACCGTTGGTAGAGGCAAAGATCAGTACCTTTTCCCGCACGATTTCTTCCGTGTATTCAGAGGGTGAATTCCCCAGATCGAAGCCTTCGACCTTGAGTCCTTCGCGTTCCCCGCAGAGGAGCACCTTGCCTTTGTCGAGATTAGCGCGCATGGCTGCAGCATCCCCCGTTGAACCTACCGGCACAATCTCACGGCAACCGTTTTGGACAGCGGTACAGATCGAGGTTGACGCGCGCAGTACGTCAATCACCACCGCGAACCGGCCGCGGATTTTCGCGTCGGTCACTGGCGCTGGACTAAAATATAACTTTACGATCATTCTCTTACTTGTGACTTCCGTCCTTGTAAAATCCGCCCTTGACCACCTCTGCCTGGACGCGTTTGCCGCGCACATCGATATCGACGGTTTCGCCGACCTTGCCGTGTTCGCGCGCTACGTAACCCAACGCAATTCCCTGCTCGAGTGAAGGGCTAAAACATCCAGAGGTAACTGTCCCCACATTTTTATCACCGACAAATATCGGATAACCGTGCCTCGGGATAGCCTTGTCCTTGAGAACCAATGACTGCATCCGGCGAGGCGGCTTGCCTTCTTTCATATCGACGATTGGTTTGCGACCGACAAATTCGCCCTTTTCGGGCTTGCAGATCCATCCCAGACCCGCCTCTATGGGGTTCGTTGTCTGGTCTATGTCATTGCCGTACAACATGTAACGCATTTCAAGGCGCAGGCTGTCGCGGGCACCAAGGCCGATCGGTTCGATATCGAACTCCTTGCCTGCTTCAAGCGTTTGTTCCCAGAGCTGTACAGCGATGGATGGGTCGCAATAGATCTCAAATCCGTCTTCGCCCGTATAGCCGGTGCGGCTGAAGAGAGTATCTTTGCCGCAGAAAGCCGTTCGTCCTGCTTCATAATAGCCGATCTTGTCCCAATCAAATTTGGCGATCTTGCGAATGACCTGTTCAGCTTTAGGTCCCTGAATCGCCAGCAAACCAAGTTCGTCGGACCGATTGATCATCTCGACACCCTTGGGTTTGTGCTCCATCAGCCAGGCGAAGTCCTTATCAAGGTTAGCTGCATTAACCACCAGCATATATTCATCCGGAAGACGGTACACAAGCAGATCGTCAACGATTCCACCGTGCGGGTAACACATGGCAGAGTACTGAACCTGGTTCATCTTGAGCGCAGATGCGTCGTTGGTTGTCACACTCTGGATAAACTCCAGTGCTCCGGCGCCGCGAACGAAAAACTCGCCCATATGGGAGAGGTCGAAAGCACCGACGCTCTGGCGGACCTTGAGATGTTCCTGGTTGATTGAACGATACTGGATCGGCATTAGATAACCGGCAAATTCGACCATCTTGCCGCCGGCTTTTTCGTTACACTCGGTAAACGGGGTCTTCTTTATCTGACTCATGGAATGCAAACTCAACTTTCTGAGTAGTAATACTCACAGGTTATATTACACCGTAGGAAGCCAAGGTCAATCGGTTTTTCGGGTTTCGTCGGCAATTGCGCAGTTGGAAAAATAAACTCTATGTTTTGCTTGATGAACTCAATCAAATTCACTACCACGACGCGTAGATGTGGTCGATGAGTGATTCGTGGCAGAGATTCGAGGGTTGATTGGGGACACTTTTTCCGTTTTCCGAGTACTGGTGGTTTTACCTTGCGTTTACCGGCTTTGTGCTGGTACTTCTCGCGCTTGACCTTGGGGTTTTTCACCGCAAGGCGCATGCTGTCACCAACAAAGAGGCCGTGACTTGGAGCATCATCTGGATCGCGCTGGCATTAGCCTTCAATTTCTTCATTTACAAATATTCCGCCTTTGCCTTTGCAGAAAATCCGCGATTAATGGCGATTCCCGGATTCGATGCCGAGCAAGCGGCACGCGCCGTCGGTCTGGAGTTTCTGACTGGTTTCATTGTTGAAAAGTCGCTGGCCGTCGACAATATCTTCGTTTTCGTGTTGATCTTCAACTACCTTGCCATCCCTCTGGCCTACCAGCATCGCGTACTGTTCTACGGAATCATTGGGGCGTTGATATTCCGCGCGATCTTCATTGCCATGGGTTCGGTACTGCTCGAGTACCACATCGTGGTCTACATCTTCGGTGCGTTCCTGATTCTGACCGGCATCAAGATGATGTTCACACCCGACAAAGGTATTGAACCGGATAAGAATCCATTGGTGCGGTTGTTGCGCCGGTTCTTTCCGATTACTCCGACTGTCGAGGGTGAGAAATTCTTTCTCAAGAAAGACCTGCGTTGGTACGCCACGCCATTGATGGTGGCGTTGGTGCTGGTGGAGTTTTCCGACATCATTTTCGCTGTAGACTCGGTGCCGGCCATTTTCGCCATCACTAAGGAGCCACTGATAGTCTTCACATCCAACGTCTTCGCAATCCTTGGACTGCGCGCGCTCTATTTCCTGCTGGCGAATATTGTCAATCGATTCCATCTGCTCAAGTTCGGATTGGCTCTGGTGCTGATCTTTGTCGGTCTCAAAATGGTGTGGCTCAACAACGCCTTCGACGGCAAGTTCCCGATTTCCTGGTCGCTGGGAATCATTGTCGGCATTATAGCGATTTCGGTGATCCTTTCCTGGAAGTTCCCCAAGAAAGAACCTGCTGGCTAAGCAGCGTCGTAGGCCTTTTTCAGCCAGCCGATCAGATCCTTGGTCACATCGCTTGCGGTTTCGACGCGTACGCGATGACTGACCATGCTGTTGAAAGATCCGGACGGTTCAAGTTTACCGCCCGGTTCTACGCCCTTGAGGTTAATGCCGATATCAATTCGTGACTTTGTTGTTGGCTGTATCAATCCAAATTGCTTGGAGCGGCGAAGGGAGACATAGGTTTTCTTCGGCGAAATTTCAACATCGCTCCCGAATGCCGATACTGCCTTCACCAATTGATCATAAACAGGACGCAATCCCGCCTTTTCGCCCGAGTACTGGGCTGCAACCAGATCATCTTTCTCGATCGCATTTTCACCGACCAACCCGGCGGCAGAATGCGCAATGAGATTGGCATAGCCGTGTCCGAGTTCATGCTTTTCTTTGAGTTCCTTGACGATCTGCCCGTGTTTGACATTGCCAAGTGCTTTGGCAATTTTGACCCATTCGGTCAAGGTCTTACCGGTCTTCTCTTCGAGATTCTTGATCATTGTCGCAGTTGCGGCGTCAACTTTGTCAGCCATTGCTGTCACTCCTCTATTCGTCTGGTGGTTTTTTTGAGTCCCTATAAGATTCAAGGGATCGAAAGAGTCGATTGTTCCCAATCACTATTACGCAAGCAGGCGGGATTCTTTAACGCTGCAGTAGGCAGAATGTCGAAAAATTGGAGCGGTGCGGCACCGAGAATCGCTCCGCTATCGAGCGTGGCTATCAAGATGTGCTTCGAAGCGTTTCAGAAGCTCGGATTGGCGCTTGAGGTCCGAAGTCGGTTTTGCCGGATTGCCAGCGACTACGCTGCCATCGGGAAGCGATTTGAGGACAACAGCACCCATTCCCACGACACAATCGTCTCCAATGGTGATGCGATCAATGATGGCGCAGTTTGGTCCGAGCCAACTGCGCTTACCAACTCGCACACTACCTGAAACTTCAGCGCAGGCGACAACCATGGCGGCTTCTTCGATGATGACGTTGTGGGCGATATGAACGTGATCGTCGATTTTGGCATAATCCTTGATGATCGTCGGCTCGATGGTACCGGAGCAGACGGTCGTGAAAGAACCCACTTCGCAGTTCTCGCCGATTACGACGCCACCAAGATGCGGCAGGCGCAGCGGATGTTTGCCGGGCGAAATTGCATATCCGTAACCCCACCCACCGACGACGCAGTTTTCCTTGATAACGCTGTTTCGCCCGACTGTGACATTTGGCCCAAGACGGGCTCCGGTCATCACATAGGCTCCGGCTTCAAGGCGTGAATTTGATCCTATGGAAGCGCCTGGTTCGACGGTCGCGGTTGAGTCGATCATGACATTTGAGCCGATATGAGCGTGACGGACCTCGTCATAAACTAGCCGCCCGCGCAGATCCATTGTTGTTACGACGGCGTTCAAGATTTCGGCAAAACGATAGCGCGGATCGTCAGCAAAAATAAGGGCGTTAGTCTTAGCCACAGCTGAAAGCTGTTCGCGCAGTTGAGCCGGTAGGATCACAACACAACCGTTTACGCTCGCCAAGGCGCTCAATGTGTCGTCTTTGGGGTCGGATGCAAAGATCAGTGAATTGTTTGCGGGTCGGTTAGATGCCGATATACGATCAATCGAAAAATTGCGATTGCCTTCGAGGTCGAGGAGTCGATTGAGGTGATTGTTTAGTTGCTGCCAGTCAATCATGATGGGACTCCGTTTAGAGGATTGGATCCTCGAGTTCGATGTGATCGCGATACCACCAAATAGGATGAATCAATATCTGCAAGCGAGGAAAGGCGTCCAGATAGTTGCAGGGGCAACCCTCGCGCCAAATGCCGCTGGAATCGGAGATGTATTTGACATCGCGTTGAAAGCGCTCATCAAAAGAGCAGAGCATATCGTGATTGGTTCGCAGAACATTGAGGTGACGATGAATCTCATCAGTGTTGGTCGAGCCGGTCGTTCTGTGCGGTGAGAAGACGCGCACCGGCAGTTCCAGAATGTCCTCGAGGATTCGCTTCTCACGGGCGAACACTTCCATACCGTCATCGCCGAAGACTTTGGCAAGATCGTAAAATTCAGTGTGCAGGCCGATTTCGTGACCGGCCGCCATGATCTCGCGGAGGGCTTTGAGACCGGGAAAAGAGAAGCAATTATAATAACGGCTGTGCAGGCGCACGAAGTAGGTTGATTTCACTCCCAATTGCTTTTCCCAATTCGCCAGGGCCAGAGCTTTGTCGAGTGAGCGATCAACATCGTGACGCAGAAATATGTAGCGTTCAGTCATTGGCTTATCGGTGAAGTAAAGGAACTCGTAGCCGTTGAGCTGAAATTGCCTCATGATATAGCCGTAGTGATCGAAAGAGAACCCGCATTGAATTTCGGAGGCTAATCCTGATTCAGCTATAGGCAATTTATCCGGCGATGGTGTAGCACTCATGGAGTTGAAGTAGCGTCTACATCAAAAGACAGTCAACTAAAACTGCCGGACGCGCCAAGTCACATTTTGCGACGATGCGATTGACAAGTGCAACATACGGTCACGATTTTGGTATAAATAGGTCGAATAAAACCAATAAGTCATTAGGAGGATATCATGTCAATTAGCGCCACAATCTTGCCGGAATTTGATCACGAAATGGCGACGACGCGCAAGACGCTGGAACGGGTGCCGGATGCTCTATTCGACTGGAAGCCGCACGCCAAATCGTACACAATGGGAGCATTAGCCGGACACCTTTCGAATATCCCAGCCTGGACCA
>CAUJJY010000143.1 GCA_963205155.1 Candidatus Zixiibacteriota bacterium
CCGCTCGGGCTCTTCGCCATAGCTATAGCGACCGTCGCCTTGCCGCGCCTGGCGGCAGAAGCTGCCGCCGGCAACGAATCACAATTTGGCTACATCCATTCCAGCGCACTGCGGCTCGGGATGTTTCTAAGCCTGCCGGCAACGGTGGTGATGTTGCTGCTTTCGGAGCAGATATGCGCCGCCGTTTATCAGTATGGAGCCTTCACATCAGACGATTCAGTCCAGACGGCGCGGGCGTTGGCAATGTACGCCATCGGATTGCCGTTCTTCACATTGGTAAGGATTACTGTGCCCGCCTTCTATGCACTCAAAGATACGCGCACGCCGGCGATTATTTCATTGATTAGCGTTCTTGCCAATATTCTCATGTGCTTCCAATTGAGAGACACTTTCGGATTTGCCGGACTGGCATTGGCTGCATCTTTGGCAGGGATCGTAAACTTCGCACTTCTCACCTACTTGTTGCGCAAGCGCATCCGCATCATCGAAGACGGACCGGTGCTCAAGGCCCTGCTGCGGATCGTTGGCGCGACCTTAATCACCGGAATTGTTGTCTGGGTTGCCCGAGATTATGTGATCGAGCCGTATTTCGCGGATAAAGTACACCATATTTTTGAGTTGCTTCTTCTCGGTGGATTTGCGATAGTGACATTTGTCGCAAGTTGCGCTTTGCTCGGAGTTGATGAATTGACGCAATTGGTAAACAAACTAAAGGGAAGACTTAGTAGATCTTAGAAATGCAAGGTGGGCGGATGCGCGCTCCGGCGCTCTATGCATTGATATTTTTCGTGGCGGGGATCATCCTTGCCTCCCAGACGACGTTTCCCGCATTGGGTTTTCTTGGCATAGCCGTTGTTTCCACGGCAGCAGCCGTAATCTACGCATTGGTTAATCGCACATTGTCGAGCCGGATAGCGCTGTGCGTCGCCTTGTTTACTTCTTCCGCCTTTCTCACAAAACTTCAGCTAAACGAAATTCCCGCGAATCACATTTCGCACTTTCTGGAATTAGACGGCAAGTCAACAATTCTCGGCCGCGTCGTATCGGAACCGGATATTCGTCCGACCAAGACTTTTCTAACCGTTGCGGCAGAATCGTTGAGCCATCAGGGAATCACGATCGCCGTCTCCGGCCGGATCAGGCTTCGTGTCGCGAGACCGACCAATGAATTCAACATCGATGATCGTATCAGGTTCACCGGCTTCGTCGTCAAGCCGCTTGCTTCACGAAATCCGGGCGCATTTGATTACAGCCGTTATCTGGAAATTCGCGGAATCTGCGGAATCTGCAATCTCGGCGATTTTGACCAAGTCGAACGTGTTGAAATGAAAGGGGGGAGGGGCTTCGTTAGATCAATCGTTGTGCCGGTGCGCGAATACATAACAAGTGTATTTGAAGATCACTTACCGCCAGACCAGTCGGCATTGATGCGCGGATTTCTCATCGGTGACGTTCGTTTCATTCCAACGGAGGTCTATCAGCGATTCAAGGATACGGGCACGCTGCATGTTTTGGCCGCGTCTGGTTCGAATGTGGGCTATGTGACTCTCACGATATTTCTCGTTGCGCGTTTGTTCCATCTACCGCGTCGCTCCAGGTACTTCCTGGCGATTGTCGGCGTAGTGATTTTCTCCTTTTTAGCATACAACCAACCGTCTGTTGTCCGCGCTTCAGTTATGGCTGTAGTCGCACTGATCGGCATGTCGTTGCGCCGCGACCAGAATTGGCTCAATACGATATCGGTCGCAGGTTTAATCGTTCTGGCGGTCCACCCATTATATCTGTACGACCTCGGTACGCAGTTGTCTTTCGCCGCTGCCTTTTCCTTGATCCTCTTCATGCCGACGCTCGAACCACTGCTTCCGAAGAGCAAGAAGTTCCCGATCCGCATCGCACGCTACTTTTTTATGATATTCTTTGGCAGTGTTGTGGCCCAACTTGGAGTCATGCCGATCCTGCTCTACCACTTTCACACAGTACCGCTTGTTAGTTTCCTTTCCAATCTCGTCATCGTTCCGCTCGTCGGCTTGGCCGCATCGGCCGGTATTGTCTTGATCTTCATTTCTGCGATTCCGATGATTCCCGGAATCTGCGGCGTCCTCCTTGAGTCTCTTCTCGATTCTGTCCATTGGGCAACGGTCTTCTTCGAGAACTTGAGAATTCCGCCTCTGCAGCTCGGTGCGCCGGAACTTCTGACCGTTTTAACTTACTATCTATTGCTGCAGGTCGTGTTAACGATTGGCGCCCGCAGTCGACATTTTCTCTCATTTCTCGTGCTCTTCATCGTTGCCTTGAATGTCATTGTCTGGAAAGCGGTCATTGCCGGACCAGAAATCGGTACCCGATTGACAATCCTCGACACCTCCAAATTGACTACAATTTTCGTCGAAGAAGCAAACGGCGAAACAGTGCTGATCAACGGCGGCGGCAAGAGCCAGTACTTCGATAACGGCGAATCAGTCGTTCTGCCTTTTCTGCGTTTTCGTGGAATTGAGACAATTGGTGAAATCTGTCGGACTACCGAGCGGGAGGGGAATAGCGAGTCGCTGGCGACAATCGCTGAATCACTTGATCTTCAGAAGCGGTCGAAACTGGCCACAGCTCGGGATTCGTTCAGGTCTCTCGATCCGGTAGTTCGCTTCCAGATAGACAGTGTTACTTTCTTGTTCCTAACCGAGTCGGTTTCTGTGCAAAATCTGAACACAAGTCGAAAAGATGCAACCGTTCTCGGGCTCGATTGGTCATTCCTCGCGAAGAAGTCTGCAGAAGAGGTAATCGAAATGTTTCGGCCCGAAACAGTTGTGTTCACCAACTATGTCAGCCGCTATTCCAAGATCGACTATGTGGTTGCACTAAGAAACAAGTTTCCAACAATCCGGATAATCTCGGTGCTCGAAAGCGGGGCAGTTGAATTCGAGGTCAATAAGAACAACGTCAGTATATGGACTTCAGCCAATAAGTGAACAAGCGAAGAAGTTCCCTCCCTTACATATCGCCAAGCTTAAATCCAAATCGTCCTTAAGAAACCCTCCTGCTCTCCCGATAAAGAATATGAAGTAGACTCTGCGGACAGTCGTGTCCGTTGCGAGTTAAAAATTGAACAGTTTAACAAGTTGAGATCATGAGCTTTACCGGCAATCTCCAAACGGTGACATTTCCTGATTTGTTGCAGTTGTTTTCAGCAGGCAAGAAAACGGGCACCGTGAACATTATTCGCGGCAATATTCGCAAAGAGATTGTGTTCAAGGAAGGCAACATTATCAGCGCCACTTCGCAGGATGCCGAAGAGGATTACCTTGGACAAATCTTGTTAAAGACCGGCCGCCTGACCAAGACCGATCTCCAACGCGCCATCTACATGCACAAGACTTCCGGCAAACGGATAGGCCAGGTGCTGGTCGAGATGAAGCTGTTATCGCGTGAGGAATTGGGGCTGTTCCTTAAGCAGCAGGTTGAAGAGGTAATCTACAATCTGTTCAGCTGGAAGGAAGGCGAGTTCATTTTCAAAGAGGGCCAGCTTCCGGCAACGCGCGAGGGCCTGGTTGATCTCAACACGATGAACATCATCATGGAAGGCACTCGCCGCATTGACGAGTGGGTGGAGATCCAAAAGGTCCTTCCAAATGATCATCAAATCCTGCGTGTCGTCGCTTCGCCGCAGGTCAAATCGGACGAGGTAACAATCTCGCTGGATGAATTTCGCGTGATCACGCAGATCGACGGAACCCGAACCCTGCAGGAAATCCTGGCGCAGTCCCCGCTGGGCGATTTCGCGACTTCGCGCGCTATCTACAAGCTGATGTTGGCAAAGCTGGTTGAGGTCTCGGGAGCCAAAGAAGTCGAGGTTGCCGATCCGCGCGAAGAAGACTCGCTGTTCTGGCTGCTGCTGCGTGTTTACGCTGCCTCGTTCACGACAATTCAACGCACTCTGGAGAAGAAGCTCGGTACCGAAAACGAGAAGTTACAGATCACGCTGGCAAACTTCCGTAAGGGCATCTGGGCATATTTCAATGGCGTGAACCATGCGGACTTCCCGACAAACTTTGAAGCGCTCAAGCGCGCCATCGGCAAAACCCCAAAGGAGACGCGCACACTCAAGTTGATCAGCGGATTGAACCAGATTCTCGAGGAACAGCTCGCCTACGTCTACAACTATCTCGGTATCGAGATTCGCAAACAAGTTGCGGCGGATATCAAGAAGGAAGTTGCCCTGCCTTTAGCGGAACGCCGTGAAATCGACAAGAAATACGATGTCGGCAACGAACTCTACCGGATTCTCAAGGAAGTTAAAGTGACCAAGGAGGTCCTGTGAAGAATAGCTACCGGCTGGCTATGATACTGGCCATAGTCCTTTGCCTGCTGCCCGTCAACGGAGCGTGGGCACAGTCGAGCCCGGCCAATGATACTTCGGCGATGGGTGTTGCTATCGACATCCTGTTGCTTGTTGCCGGGCTGCTCTGTTTTTCAATGTGCATGAAAATATTCACTCTCCTCAAAGGCGGAGAGTTGTCACCGGGTTGGCAGCTGTTATCAGTGTCGTTTCTGATTTTTGCGATCGGACAGGCACTGAGTATTTCGCGCGAACTCGACTTTATAGCTCTTCCCAAGAGTGCTGTCAGCGCCCTTCATGTGCTGGCGCTGTTCATGATCGTGCTCGGTGTAGCGCGGATCAAGAAGAGTCTGACCTGAACCCTAACTTTTGTAGGTCTCTATGATGGAATCTGCAAGTCTGGCGGACCGCATCGAAAAATGCGAGCGAATTCTCAAGGAGAATTCGAATTCGCAGGTATTTGCCGCGTTAGCTGATGCCTACCGCTCTAAAGGTGATCTCGATCAGGCATTTCGCGTGTGTCGGCAAGGTCTGCGCCTTCATCCCGAGTACGGCCCCGGGCATCTGGTCATGGCCAAGATCAATTTTGAGCGCAAAATGTTTGACTGGGCAGAACAGGAACTGGACGAAGCAGTTTCTGTCGACGGCGAAACGCGAGCAACCCAGCAATTACGGGTTGAGATACAGATCGCCAAATCCAATTTCGTTGACGCAGAGAATGCGATCAAGAAGCTGCGCGCCACCGGTGTCAATCCAATGATGATTCAGGAACTGCAGCAGCGATTGGATAAGCAAAAGAAAGAAGCACGACGCCGCCGTGTTGACCAGCAAGGCAACAACGGACAATCCCCAGCCGGAGGTTTCGGAGCGAATACCGGATCGGGCCGAATGACAGCAGTCAGCGTCGAGCCGCAGACGATCACCCTCGATCAGGCACTCCACCGGCTGGCGCAATTCGCCGGTGTGCGTTGTGTCGTCTGCGCCAACCACGACGGCACCGTCATCGACAGTCGCGGCAATTGTGAACGCGACTGTGCCGAGATCGCCGCTTTTGGCGTTGAAATGAGCCGCAATGCGGAAAGCGAAGCGGCATACATGTGCCTGGGCGATCCCCGCCAAATCTGGGTCGAAACCCAGAACGCTATGATTCTCATCGTCAAGCTGAACCGCTATGGATTGGTTTTGATGTGTGATAAGGAAGTCAACTCCGGTTCGATGCGCCTCACCCTGGATGAGATCATCGAACGTTTGCTGGACAGTTAATGTTTGCGAGGCAGTTATGGCTTTGTCGGTAAGAGATACAAGACACATATTTTTGGTTGCGTTGATACTTGCGGCGCTACCGATGTTAGTCTATCCCAATCAACTCGGGTTCGACGTCGGCTTGAGTACTCCGCTGTATTTTCTCTGCGAGATTGCATTCTTCATCGCCGCGGCGATGCTGCTCAATCGCGACCTGTCCATTGTTCCCGGCGGATTGAGCGCGGCAATCTTCTTAGCCGGCAGACTGGGTATGTCAGTCATCTTCGCCGCCTATTTAATGTTGATGGAACGCGTTCCGTTCGGTGAAGCCTTCGGTAGCGCGCTGATTCAGTTCAAGCCGGCGGTGATCTTGTTTTCGTTGACGGCACCCTTTGTCTTCGGCTCCTTCAGCCGGGGTATTCTGGGCATTCGCAGCCGCCGCTTCACTAAAGGAAATCAGGAACGCAAAATCATCGACGGACAGACTCGTCCTGAACCGACTTACACTGCAGTTCACGAGACTTCACTTCACCATCCGACACCCGCCCGTTCGGTCAACGAATTCTTCAGCCGCTCATTCAGTGATGCAGTCGCCCATGTCGGTCAATATTCCGGCGTCCATTGCGCGATGTTGATTGATGCCGAAGGACTCCCGGTGGCGGCCTGGAGCCGTGGTCGGTATGATCAGGAAATGTGGGGAGCACTGTCGCGCAAGTTGGTCGACGATGTCGGCTCAACCTGCGGTCTTGGCGGAGTTTCACAGCCCGATTCGCTTGAATTCCGCTCTGGCAATGAGCGCTTCAATCTTCAGCGTGTTGCTGATATGTGGCTGGTTTCGATTGCCGATGCCGCCTCTGATGAACTAGAAAAGATCCGCGTCAATCAAGCTGTGGAAATGGTGACGCGCCATTTACAGGAAAGATATAAAAACGTCTATACGACTGAAGCAGGGAGAACATATGCGGGAAGTACTGTCTGAACTGAATAAGACTTCCGGTATCACCGGCAGCATGCTGGTGGGACATGATGGCATAGTGATAGCGGCTGACTTAAACAGCAAATTCGACGATGAAACCATCGGCGCACTGGCCGGATCGATCAGCTCGACCGTGGCCAAAAGCCTCGATCGGATGAACCAAACACCGCTCCAGCAACTGACCATCGAAGCGGACAAGGGGAAAATGTTCATCGCTTCAACGCCCGTCGGTTATCTGGTCGTTACGGCAGAATCGCGTGTTAACATCGGTCTCATCAGACTGGAAATCAAGAACGCCATTACACAGATCAGTCTGTAACCGGGTTACAGGAGAACTTAGATGGTATCGATCAACTACTCAAGTCGGGAAGTCAACTGTAAGATTGTCTATTACGGACCCGGCTTGTCGGGCAAGACAACTAATCTGCAGTACGTGCATGCGAAAGTGCCGAAAAAGACGCGCGGTGACTTGATCAGTCTTGCGACCGATGCCGACCGTACGCTCTACTTCGACTTCTTGCCGATCAATATCGGTGCGATCAACGGCTTTGCCACCAAGTTCCAACTCTATACCGTGCCGGGACAGGTTTTCTATAACGCTACCCGCAAACTCGTCTTACGCGGAGTTGACGGCGTAGTATTTGTCGGCGACTCACAGCGCTCGAAAAAAGAAGAGAATATCGAATCGCTGAATAACCTGAAAGAAAACCTGGTCGAATACGGCTACGATATTATGACACTGCCGATCGTGCTGCAATACAACAAGCGCGACCTGCCCGATGTCATGAGCATTGCTGAATTGCAGGCCGATCTCAACTGGAATAATCTCCCGTTCTTCGAGGCTTCCGCAGTCAAGGGCGTGGGCGTTTTCGATACTCTCAAACTGATCACCAAGCTCGTGCTCAACAAGGCGAAAAAGGGCGATGAGGTGGTACCCAATTCCGTTCCCGAAGTGAGTACAGAAGAGACGCCGCAATATTCGGTAAGCAACGCAGTGCAATCGACCGGACTTCCGGATGTCGAACATTCTTCCGAACCCGAGTACTCGCGAACGGCGGCTTCGGCACAATCGACGACAACAACCGCACCAGCACACACGGTTGCGGCTCGGCACCGGGTCGAGGTCAATGCCATGCCTGATCAGGATTGGAGTATGGCACAAGCGGCCGATACACCGGCAGTCAAACCGGATACCGGCAAGATACCGCTATCATCACTGTCGGATATTGAAAGCAAGCTCACTCCGATCGGTAATGATAATTTCAACGCATTGAAAGCCGACAAGGCTCCACGCACGCAAGGCCAGGTAGAATCATCGGCGGCCGATTTCGCGGACGCCTTCGAAGTACCCAAAGTGATGGGGATGCAGAAGAGCACACGCATAAAAAAGAAAAAGAGAAAATTCTTCTTATTCCGCTGGTTCAGCCGGGATAATGATTAATCAGGAGGTCTGAAGTGGCTGGCGACAAACTAATCGTTTATTGGGACGACACCGAGAAGATCGATACGGTGATGACCAGGCTTTTGAAAGGTTCGGAAGCCAAATGTGCACTACTGGTCGATAAGGATGGTCACCTCATCGCCCGGCATGGATTCACGCAGACGCTTGACACGACGGCGCTATCGGCGCTAATGGCAGGTAGTTTTGCGTCAACCGCCGAGATCGCCAAACTGGTTGGCGAACCGGAGTTTTCGGTCCTGTTCCATCAGGGCAAAAAAGACCACATCCACATGGGTCTGGTCGGGGATCGCTCGATTCTGGCAGTCGTCTTTGACGACCGCACCACCATCGGGATGGTCCGCCTCTATGCCAAGGAAGCGGCAGAGGAACTGCAAAAAGTCTTCGAGACCGTATTGCAGAAAATCAACAGCGATGACCAGGGATTGTCAGAGGAGTTCACGACCTCCGCTGAAAACAAGCTGGAAGACATCTTCCGCGAATAACAGCGTTGCAGGATTCTTGAGGCAGCACCAGGAAGGAATATGCCAGCCGCAAAAGACTTAGGGACGATGCTCGTTGATGCGGGCAAGATCAGCAGCGATCAACTGACACAGGCGCTCTCTCTTGTTGAAAAAGGGAAAGGGCGTCTGGAGCAGGTGCTGATCCAGATAGGAGCGG
>CAUJJY010000144.1 GCA_963205155.1 Candidatus Zixiibacteriota bacterium
AGACTCCAGGGATAGCGCACCTCGATATTGCGTCCGGACTGCCGGTCAAAGGGGATGTCAATCTTGCGGGCGAAGGTTTCGCCCTGGATGCTGAACACGCGATAGTGAAGTTTGAGATCGGAGAAACCGAAGTCGTCAAAAAGTTTGACGCCAAGATCAAGCGACATATCATCGGCAAGATTTACCGGTACTCCCGGAGCAAAGAGATCGGCTTCGGGGAAGGCGTCGGAAATCGCGGTGATTTTGTAATCGATCGGGTCGGGATTTTCATTGCCAAGTTCATCAGTGATCTTGATGCGATAATTGCCGTCTTCGGCGACCTTGATAGTTGCCGCCAATTGGTGTTTTTCAATTTGTACCGGCACAAGTTGGCCGTTCTTCATTTCGATGACAGCCGTCTGTGCCGGCTTGTTTGATGTGGCTTCGACGCGCACTTCTGTGCCTTTGAGCGCGGTGATGTTGCCATCGTTTTCATCAACGACGAGCGGCTGCATACCTGTGTACTTGGGGTAATGGTAGGTCAGTTTGACATCCATTATTCGCGGCTTGTCAACGGCTTCGATCTGGTACTTGGGAGACTCGATTTCGCCGGCGGTAACCCAATACTCGAAAGAGCGGCGCACTTCGCGGAATTCATAGGCGAGGACAGTGGTGTCATCCGGCGCCAGTTTGCCGGCGATAGCCGCTGTAGCTTTGACAGCGCGGCTTTGCGCAAAGTCTTCCGTTTTCACAGCGCCGTCTTCATAGCGCCAATGCAGTTTGGCATCGGCAGGCAATGACCGGCCAAAGAGAAGCGCTTCGATGCTAATGGGAGAGAACTTTGCGACCTCGGCATTCTTGGGGTTGACATCGAGCTTGTAACTAAGCTGGCGGGCAACGTCGACGGTCGGATTGGTCAAGAGAAACACGGTCTCACTAAAGACCGACGGGAAGACGAATCCAAGCATGACAACAATCAGAGCGGCACCGCTGAAGTAGCGGAGACTGCGCTTGAGATAGCCGTGGTCGACGGATTTCATGAAGTCGATGTCCTGGCACATCTCCTGCGACTGCCGGATAATGGCCTGAATCATGTCGGTCGAGAAACCCTCGCGGTTGCGGGACAGATTGCGCTCCAACTGAAGCGAGGCAATCAGGCGATCTTGTAATTGGGGATATTTCTCTTCGACCTGCAATGCGACCGTTTCCGTCGACGGTTTGGTGATAATCGGCCAAACTACGGTGTGGAAGAACAATGCCGCAAGCGCAAGCAGAGCTGCGACGGCGAATATGACTCTGAAAGTTGTCGTCAGAAAGAAAGCGGCGTTGAAGATGAATCCCAATACCAAAACGACGGCCAAGCCAGTGAGAATCAGCAGAGCGCCGTTGGCGGCATGTCCCAGCAATATGAAATTGCGAAGCTTCTGCAAACGCCCGGTCAAGTACTGTATCGAAGTTCTGGGATCCATAGCTGTACCTCTAATTCATTAATGCCCAAACCAGGATGTTTGTTCCCATCTGGAGAGCAGCGGTGCGCTTCTCCGGCGGGTCGTTATGAACGCGCGGGTCTTCCCAGCCGTCGCCGATGTCGGATTCAAACACGAATAAGGCGACCAATCGTTCGCCCATAAACCAGCCAAAGGCTTGCGCGGGTTTTTCGTCGTGCTTGTGTATTTTCGGAAGACCGTTCGGGAATTTATAGTAACAATTGAAAATACCGTGATTAAAGGGTAATTCGCGTGGTTCCTGGTCGGGAAAGAGCTTCTTCATTTCGCGGAAGAAGGCTTTGCGCATACCGTAGGAGTCGTTTGCCAGCAAAAAACCGCCGGCTCCGAGGTATTTGCGCAGGATTTCGAGGTCCTCGGCGCGAAAATTAACATTGCCGTGGCCCGTCATGAACAGAAACGGATAGTTGAAAAGACGGTTGTCGCTCAGTTCGATGCGAATTTCTTCCTGGCTAATCGGAATGCTGGTATTGGCTTGCACGAAGTTGATCAGATTAGGAATTGCTGAAGAGCCCCAATACCAATCGCCACCTCCCGGGTACTTGAGCCGGGCGATGGAAACGCCGTCCGTAGGTTCGGCGGCAGAAGCGCCGGAAAACGATAGGGTTATCGCAATTATGGAGCAGGTAAGTAGAGTCTTCATATTACTTCAATTTATACGCAGACAGGGGCTTAATAGTTCATCCTGATGCGGGAAAATCGGCTGTGAAAAGAGTTTGACGGAGATTTCCAAATATATTGACTGAATTGGGCTTGACAAGCTGACGATAACGTATAACATATGAGCAGATGTTCATACGTTGAGGATGTGAGATGATAGAAAACGAAGATTTGTGTCAGGTCAAATTTGTGAATCAATCGACAGTCGGACGATTGCGGAAGTCGCTGAAGGATCCGCAGACAATTGAAAGGTTGGCTGAAATTTTTGGAGTATTGGCCGACCCAACGCGCCTGAAGATTTGCATCTTCCTATCGCAGGCGGAGTTATGTGTCTGCGATCTGGCGGCGATGCTGAACATTTCGGAGTCGGCAATATCGCATCAATTGCGGCTGCTTCGTTCCCTGCGATTGGTCAAGTTCCGTCGCGACGGCAAGATGGCGTTTTATGCTCTCGATGATGCCCACGTCACAGCGCTGATCAAACAGGGTATGGAACACGCTGAAGAAAGGGCGAAATAGCGATGGCGTTAGCCAATGTCGAAGCCAGAACGACGCGGATCGACTGCCCAAATTGTGCGAAAACTGCCGAGGAGGAAATTCAGAGGATCTCGGGTGTGGCCGGTGCTCGCGTTGATCTTCTGAATGCGAAAGTTTATTACGCCTACGACTCCGACAAGACCAGTGCCGAGGTATTGCGCAAGCAGATTGAAGGGCTCGGACATTTCAAGTTTGTCGATGAATCGACAGCCAAGGGCGAAGCGCTGCCGATTTCGCGATGGCTTGGTTGGTCGCTCCTAGCGGCAGTGGTTCTCTATGGTAGCGGCGCCGTCTTGCATTTCGCCTTCGGCCAGAAATTATTTGGTCAGGTGCTCTTTTACCTGGCTACGGCAACCGGTGGGTGGGATATTCTTCGACGCGCAGTGATAGGAATCAGGCACAAACGGCTGGATATCAATGCGCTGATGACAATTGCGATAATCGGTGCAATCATCATCGGTGACCTTCATGAAGCTGTCGTGGTCGTCTTGTTGTTTGGTCTTGCCAACATGCTGGAGTCGTACTCGCTGTGGCGGTTATCGAAGACGCTTGGCAGCCTTTCAGATTTCACCACCGAACAGGCACTGCTCAAACGTGGCAGCAACGTGGTGAGTGTTCCACCTGAATCACTGGTGGTCGGCGATACAATTGTGCTCAAAGAAGGAATGCGAATTCCTGCCGATGGCAAGGTCGTGATTGGTAAGTCATTTATTGATCTCGCCAGCCTTACGGGCGAGTCACAACCGCGCTCGGTTGCAGTCGGTGACGAGGTATTTGCCGGAGCGATCAATCTCGACGGTTATCTTGAGGTTGCCGTATCTGCTACTGCAGGTAACTCGCGGATGGGCAAGATTCTGAAGTTGATTGGCGAGGCCTCTGCACGCAAAGCGCGAATAGAGCGGTTCGTCGATCGGTTTGCTCGAGTGTATACGCCAATTGTCGTGGCAGTGGCGGTGCTGGTTGCCATTATCCCTCCCCTATTATTTGATGCTTCGTTTACTGAATGGATTTACAAGGCGTTGGTCTTGCTGGTGATTTCGTGTCCGTGTGCGCTGGTGATTTCGACGCCGATTGCGGTAACGACGGCGCTATCCGCAGCCTCGCGAATGAAAGCGGTATTCAAAGGTGGCGACGCGCTGGAGAGGCTGGCGACAATCACCACTGTAGCGTTTGACAAAACGGGAACGCTGACGACCGGACAACTTCAATTGGTCGGGATCGAAAACAGAGACGGCCATGACGAACGAAAACTGCTGCAGATTGCCGGATCGCTTGAACAGATCTCACAACATCCGATTGCCCGGTCACTGATGAATGCATGTAATGAGCGAAATCTGGTGATGCTCGCCGTTGAAAATCCGAAAGCCATAGCCGGTGTGGGGGTCGAAGGCAATATCGATAAAAGGGCGTATCAGCTTCGCAGTTCTAACACTGATCACAGTCGCGAGTTTGGACAATCGGTGTCGCTCACCGATGACGGCCGGACACTGGCGGTGTTTCGTTTTGCGGATGAAATTCGCGAAGAGGCTGGAACAGTGGTTGAAGAGCTTCGAGAAAGTGGAATTTCCAAAGTCGGGATCTTGTCGGGGGATGCACAAAGTAATGTGGAGCATGTCAAGAACAAGTTGGGGCTTGACTTTGCTCACGGAAATCTAATGCCCGACCAGAAATATGAGCGTCTGGCTACACTGGGGGATGGCATCGTTATGGTCGGCGATGGAATCAACGACGTGGTTGCGCTTTCGGGATCGGATGTATCAGTATCGTTGGCGCGATTCGGCAACGACATACCCGCGCAGCATTCTGATATTATCTTGTTTGGCGATAATCTCAATCCGCTGCCGAAGGTGATCAGGCTCGGGAGGCGGACGCTGTCGACGATCAAAGTCAACATTGCCGCAGCGTTTGCGATCAAGGCGGTTTTCCTTGTGCTCGCAGCTCTTGGATTTGCGAATATTTGGATGGCGGTGGTGGCGGATATGGGAGCTTCCCTGCTGGTGATATTTAACTGTCTGCGATTGCTGAAGTAGCAGCCACACGGCGAGCGTTCGCTTGCGCAGTGGTCTTAAACTTCCCAGATTCACAACATGCTTGATTATTGCGGCAAGATTGCCGGCGTTGTGATTTGCGACGACACTTTGCGTTATGTCACAGCGCTGCCGACAGGAAATG
>CAUJJY010000145.1 GCA_963205155.1 Candidatus Zixiibacteriota bacterium
TACCTGCGCTGATGTCGACTCCACCGAAGAGGATGCTGTCAGGAATTTTATTGAGATTGACATGGAGATATCCGATACCGACAAAGCGGTTTATGGCGTCACCGTGTTCCATAACGTAAGGAGAGCTTGGCGCACTTGGACGAGTTCCATAGGGAGTAACCAACTCGAAAGATCCTGCCGAGTTGGAAAATGAGAATCCGAGAGTCATGCCTTCAATTGGCATGCTGTTGGTGATATAGACTTCGAGAATATTGTCTTCACCGATATAGAGGACGTCGCTGCCGCCATTAAAATGGACGGAGACGTCGAATGCGCCATGGGCGCTTGTGAAAGAAGAAACAATCAGGAACAGGGTAAAGACAAAAGTGCGTAGTGACGGGTACATAATGCATCCCCAAAATTTGAGATTTTTCTAAGATGGCACACCGATAAGGTGGTGCGGCGGCTTGACAAGAAGAATTATAGCCGTAAAAAGGTACGAAATAGGCCGAGAATTGTCAATGGTTAAGTGTTCAGGGAATGAACAGGGGAAATTTCCTGGAGAATGATACTTGGACTTGAAAAATCCGACAAACTTGTTATATTAACGGGAGTATAAGGATTAATGATGTTTACAAATAAGACTCGAATAATTGCTCTGTTGGTTGTGTTTGCTCTGATGCTCTCGGTGGGTTCAGCCCTGGCGACCGAATTCATCAGTGAATGCGACGATTGTTGCGGTGAATCGACGTGCAACGATTGTGTTTTCTGCTGGTGTTGCAGCGTTGTGCCGGTGGCGGTTACGCCGGAATTTCGCGAGCACAAGGTGAATTTTGAAAGCGATATCATAGAAGTTGTTGTAGAGCAGAATTTCGAGTCGTTAAGCCTGGAACTGCTCGACCCCCCTCCTCGAACCTGACCAATCCCCTATTCCATTCAGACAGAATAAACCGGGTGAGATAAGTCACTCGCGTTTCATGCAGTGTCATGCGCCGGACGATCCGGCACAGAGGCAACTGTCGTTTAACAGTGTCAGCTTAGGCGAGGACCAATTATGTCCACGAAATCGATAGTTCTATACTTAATCATAGCCGTGCTGGGGGTAAGTGTCGGTGTCTTGACGACACTGACCTTGATGCCGGATTCGGCGGTTGAAGCCCATTCTGCCGATGACGAGCAAGGTGCTGTCGCTGCAGCAGCTGAGCACTCTGCGGATGATGGCCACGGCCATGGGATCGTGACAACCGGTGACGATTGGTGTGCGGAGCACCGGGTGCCGGAATCGCAGTGCACGTTGTGCCATCCCGAATTAATTGCCAAGTTCAAGGAATCAGGCGACTGGTGCGGTGGACACGGCATTCCGGAGTCGCACTGCCGGTTGTGCAATCCGGGGATTACTTTTCCTCAAGAGATGAAGATTGTCGCGACACCGGAGTTGTATGTGCGTCCGGATGTCTTCTTCCCCGCCAACGCCGGTCGCTGTGAGACGGATCGGGCGATCATACAGTTTGCTTCGGCGGAGACAGTGATGCGTGCCGGCGTCACGCTGGAGCCGGTGCTAAGTTCTGGAGAGTCCGGGGAAATTCTGGAGATTCCAGCGGAAGTTGTGTTTGATGAGACGAAAACGCAGGCGTTGACGGTTTCGATCCCGGCAACGGTGACACGATGGCTGCGTGAGGCCGGGACTTCAGTAACGACGCAAAGCCCCATTTGCGAAGTTGATTCTCCGGAAATGGCGGCGATGCAGGCAGAGTATCTTGCGGTGCTCACCGAAGCCAATGTGGATCGACTCGGAAGCGAACGCGCCGATAGCCTGTATCGCGCGAATTTGATCAGCCGGTCGGAATTCGACGAGATCAAGGGCGAGGCGGCGATGACGCAGGCCCGGTTGGACGGTATTACGGGCCAATTGCGAGCGGCAGGAATGACCGATGGGCAAATCGAACAGATTTCAAGTCGGGGGGTGTCGTCGCGCTGGCAATTGTCAGCCGGGGTGAACGGCTCGTTGCTTGAGCGGCGCGCCACTTTGGGTGTGATGCTGGAAGCCGGCTCGACTATTGCTACGGTTGGTGATGCCGATGCGCTGTGGATCCAAGGACATGTGCGCGAACGGGATGCGAACGGCATTGCGGTCGGTCAAACGATCGAGTTTGCATCGGATGGAAGAGCGCTGGATCGAGCTCGCGGCGAAGTGTTCTGGGTTGCGCAGTACATCGATCCACAGACGCGGACGGTCATGGTGCGGGCAAGACTTGAGAACGCGAAGGGATTGGCAAGAGCCAATCGGTTTGGGCGGATGCTGGTGAGCAACGCAAGCGAATCAAGCGCGCTGCTTATTCCAAAGGATGCAGTGCAATGGGAAGGCTGTTGCAATGTGGTGTTTGTTGCTGCGGGAGAGAACAAATTCCAGCCGCACAAAGTGGCGGTTGAGCGCGGAGATCGCTCGCACTACCGGGTGAGTTCGGGAGTACAGGCGGGCGAAATGGTTGTGGTCGGCGGCAGTTACCTGCTGAAGACAGAATTGATGAAGGGCAGCATGGGCACCGGTTGTTGCGGCCTTGAGCCGGAACTGTAGAATCACGATGCTGCAAAAATTGATTGAATTTACAATTCGGCGGCGCTGGTTTGTCCTGTGCGCGGCCGGATTGATGGTGATTATCGGGGCCGTCGCGCTGTTCGAACTTCCCTTTGATGCGTTCCCCGATACCACACCAGTGATGGTGCAGGTCAATGTGTCGGCGCCGGGATGGACGCCGGACGAGATTGAGCGACAGGTTACGTTTCCGGTTGAACGCGAGTTGTCGGGGCTTTCCGGGCTGACGGAGGTCCGCTCCGTTTCCAAGTTCGGTCTGTCGCAAGTGAACCTGATATTCAGCGACGACATCGATATCTATCTCGCAAGGCAGCAGGCATCCGAGCGGTTGCTTTCGGTGGTATTGCCGGACGGAGTTGAGCCGCCGCGACTCGGGCCGGTGTCGACCGGCTTGGGGGAGATATTCCATTATGTCGTCATATCCAAAAGTGGGGACGCCACCGAAGCGCGGACGGTGCAGGATTGGATCATCAAGCCGCAAATGCAGTCGGTACCGGGTGTGGCGGAGATCAACGGCTGGGGCGGATTCGAAAAGCAGTATCACATTCTCATTGATCCGAATCGATTAGCGCAATACGATCTCACGCTGACGGCAGTGATTGAAGGATTACAAGATGGGCTGCGCAATGTCGCTGGCGGACAGATGGTACGGGCCGGCGAGCAGACACTGGTTCAGGGCGTCGGGAATATCGGCAATCGCAAGCAGATCGAGCAGTTGGTGGTCGAGACGCGTGATGATGTTCCGATTCAGGTACAAGATATTGCTGATGTCGTGATCGGCCATGAAATTCGCCGGGGCGCGGCAAGTTTCCAGGGCAACGGTGAGGTCGTGCTGGGATTGGGATTCATGATCACGGGCGGCAACTCGCATCAGGTCGCGGAAGAGATGAATGCCCGGCTGGAGGAGATCAAGTCTTCCCTGCCGGAGGGAATCGAAGTCAGATCGACCTACGTGCGCACAAAGCTGGTGGATGATGTGTTGCGGACGGTCGAACACAATCTGCTGATGGGCGCCGCGCTGGTGGTGGCGATTCTGTTCTTGTTTTTGGGAAATCTGCGGGCGGGGCTGATTGTTGCCTCGGCCATTCCCCTATCGATGATGTTTGCGTTCGACATGATGTCGCGAGTGGGAATCATCGGCAGTTTGATGAGTCTGGGCGCGATCGATTTCGGGCTCGCTGTAGACAATGCCGTGATCCAGGTCGAAAACGCTGTGCAGCGATTGAGCCAGGCGAATGGCGCCAAGAGCCGCTTCGATGTGATTCGCGATGCGATCATGGAAGTGCGCAAACCGACGCTATTTGGTGAACTGATTATCATCTTGGTATACTTGCCGGTGCTGACGCTTCAAGGTGTAGAAGGCAAGATGTTCCGGCCGATGGCGCTGACGGTTGTGTTTGTGTTGGTTGGGTCTTTGATCTTGTCGTTCACAGTGATTCCGGCACTGATTGCGTTATTCATGACGAAACCAATCAAGGAACGGGAGCCGATTCTGATTGTCTGGGCAAAGCGCCTCTATCGTCCAATCATCAATTTCGCATTGGAGAATCGCGCGGCGATGTTGACGATGACAGCTTTGACACTCGCATTGGGGACGCTAATGTTTTTACGGCTGGGATCGGAGTTTATTCCGCGCCTCGGCGAAGGGACAATAGCCGTTAACATCATTCGGCTGGCAGGAATTGATGTCAACGAGTCAGTCAAGAACAACACCAATATCGAAAAGATCGTACTGGAGAAGTTTCCAGCCGAGGTGGATCACGTGTGGACGCGTGTCGGCTCGGCGGAGTTGGCGACGGACCCGATGGGACTGGAGTTGAGCGACTTATTTATTACGCTCAAACCACGCAGCGAATGGACGCGCGCCGGAACACAAGCGGAGTTGGTCCAACTGATCGACACGGAACTGGCGGAGATTCCGGGAATGAAGCGAGTGTTTACGCAACCGATTGAAATGCGGGTAAACGAGATGATTGCCGGAATACGGGGAGATGTTGGCATCAAGATCTTCGGAGATGATCTGGAGCTTCTGGAGACGAAGGCGGAAGAAATAGCCGTGCTGTTGGAATCGATACCGGGAAGCGCAGATATCACGGTCGAGCAGTTGATCGGACAGCCACAGCTGCGGTTGGAGCTGGATCGCGAGCAGTTGTCCCGGTACGGATTGCCGGCAACGGAGGCGTTGAATTTTATTGAAAGTATGGGTGGGATTCGTGTCGGTGAAGTTTTTGAAGGGCAACAGCGATTCGATTTGATGATCCGGATGGATTCGAGTTATGCCGGCGTGCCGGAAGATATCGAGCGGATTCCGGTAAAAGCGGGCAAGGCGATTCTAACTCTGGACGAACTCGTGAAGCCGAGGATCGATCGCGGGTATTCGACCATTACCCGTGAGTGGGGCAAACGCCGCGCGGTTGTTCAGTGCAATGTCCGCGGGCGGGATGTCGGCACGTTTGTGGATGAAGTCCGCGACCGCATTAGCGAAAAGATCAAGTTCGAGCCGGGGTACTTTGTCCGCTTCGGCGGGCAATTTGAGAATATGGAGCGAGCGCGGACGCGGCTGGCGATTGTCGTGCCGATAGCGTTGCTGTTGATTTTCGGGCTGTTGTACTGGACATATTCGTCGGTAAGAGATGCGATATTGATATTTACCGGAGTACCGTTGGCGGCGGTTGGTGGAGTACTGGCTCTGTGGGTGCGAGACATGCCGTTTTCGATTTCCGCGGGAGTTGGCTTCATCGCATTGTCGGGCGTAGCGGTATTAAATGGATTGGTGCTGGTTTCGACGATCAAGCGGCAACGGTCGGAAGGTGCGGACCTGTTGACAGCGGTTCGCAACAGCAGTGAGTCACGGCTTAGACCGGTACTGATGACTGCGCTGGTGGCGGCGTTCGGTTTTATCCCGATGGCGTTGTCGGCGGGAGTAGGCGCCGAGGTGCAACGGCCGTTGGCAACAGTCGTGATTGGCGGGATCTTGACTTCGACGGGTTTGACGCTGGTGATATTGCCGGTGTTGTATTCGATATTTGGCGGAGGGAGCAAGAGCGAGGGATAGCGGGCGTTCGCGCGAAGGATTAGGGACCCGATGTACTTACGGCGTCTTGATCGTCGTCACTCTGGGTTCGTCTGCGGAAGAGTCTGTGACAAGACTCGAAGCCAACAGATCTTTCGCTACGCTCAGGATGACAAAATTGAGGAGTTTCTCAAGTATCGCCAATGGGAGTGAAACGCAAGAATTACTGTCGTTCAAGAAGACGATTACGTGGATCTGTGGAAATGCCAAAGGGGTAAATAAACAATCCCGCCTGGTCAAGTTACCGGGCGGGATTGAATTTCTAAACAGGGGTGCCAGGATTCGAACCTGGGAATGGCAGAACCAAAATCTGCTGACTTACCACTTGTCGACACCCCTATTTCGGAGGGCATTATAAAAAGTTAGCGGCTAAGAGTCAATGACTCTTAGCCGCGCAAGCGAAGGATTTTGTCGGCTGTCGACGGAGACAGCGTCAACCTTCGGAGGTCGCCACCGCGCCGGTCTCTTCGAGTTCCTTCTCGTAGGCGGCGAGGACGCGATCTTCGATCAGTCGGCGCGCCTCATTGTTGACAGGATGCGCAATGTCCTGGTGAGTCCCATCGGGACGTTTGCGCGACGGCATACTGACGAAATAGCCGGTCTTGCCGTTGATGACCTTGAGTCCCCTCACCACAAACTGATTGTCGAATGTGATGTTGACGAAGGCTTTGAGCTTGTCCTCGTTCTTGAGAGTTACCCGAATGTCAGTGATTTCCATGTCCTACCTCCCAGAGCATTACCGTCGATGTCTCTAATTATGAGTCAACCTCACAGGCGAGAGACTGTATACCTGCCAGCCGAATTGGCTGGAGACAGTTGTCATTAACTCCGAATCAGGTTGCCGCTCAAAAAGCCCATAAAAGGCAGAGCCGCTGCCCGAAAGAGCAACGTAACCGGCGCCTCCCCTTCGCAGTACTTCCATGCAGTTTTCGACTTCCGGATGGCGGCTTACCACCAGCGCCTGAAAATCGTTGCCGATCTGGTACAGCGTTTTAAAAAAATCTGCGCCTAATAGCTTAGTATTAATATCGCCTTTAGTGGAAAAGTTTGTCAAGAAGAATCTTAGACCTTGATATGCATCTTTCGTGGAAACCGCGAAATCGGGGACAATTAGTAGTACAAAATAGCCCGTAAACAGGTCTTCTGGAGCCACGATCTCTCCCCGACCGGACACGACGGCCGAACCGGACGAGAAGAAAAA
This sequence comes from Candidatus Zixiibacteriota bacterium, assembly GCA_963205155.1. Taxonomy (GTDB): domain Bacteria; phylum Zixibacteria; class MSB-5A5; order CAIYYT01; family CAIYYT01; genus JADJGC01. Next base: position 6,847 of record CAUJJY010000145.1, read on the forward strand.
CGGGATGTCAGACCCGAGTTCGGCGCTCCAAGCAACCAGTTCGGCGGGTGAAAGGTCGAGTTCGAAGAGGTTATTGACGGCCTTCATCACGGCGGCGGCATCGGAGCTGCCCCCGCCCAGCCCGGCGCCCACGGGGATGCGCTTAATGAGGTTGATGTCGACACCGCCTGAAATGCCGGTCTTGTCGAACATTAATTTGGCGGCGCGCCAGGTAAGGTTGGTCGAGTCGGCGGGGATGTTGGGGTCATCGCAAGCGAGGGTGATACCGGTTGTTGTTCTTGCGACAGTTACGGAGTCATAAAGGCTGACGGTCTGCATGAGAGAGTAGATGTCGTGGAATCCGTCGGGACGTTGTCCAAGAATCTGCAGGACGAGGTTGATCTTGGCAGGTGCCAGCAGCGTCACCGAGCGCATCATGGCTAATCGATCAAGCCCTGAATGTTGTAGGCGAAGAAAAGGTTGAGGTCGAGGCGGTTGTGGCTATCGCCACAGATATGGCGATAATTTTCAAAGTGTGTGTACCGGGCTGAAAGCCGGCCTTCGAACAAGGACTTGTTGAACCAGAGGGCGGTGGCTTGCACGGATGGTGATTTTTCAACGACTCCGATGGGAAATTCATTCAGGAACGGGACGCCGGAGCGGTCGTGCTTTTCGATGCGACCCTCGCCACGGCGGTTGAATTGGAATTCGAGTTCAAAGTCAAGCGAGCGAGAGGCGTGGTAGCGGGCCAGGGCGAGGAAGCGATCCTGGTCGTTTCCGCCGAAGTAACCAAGCGGGCGGTTGTAATAGAGATAGAGATTCTGCGGTTGATTTTGGCCATAGACCGTGGTGTTAATGCGGGTGTAGCTGGCCTTGGTAAAGATGCGATCGAATCCAAAAGGGGCTGCCATGTCGATTCCGAGTTTGTAACCAACCTGATTCGGTTCGGACTTGAGATCGATTTGAAAATCGTCGATCAGCAATTCGCCAAATATACGAGAGTGACGCGGCCAATAGATTGCGAAGTCGAGCCCGAAGAGGATATTGTCATCGCTGCCGCGGTTCCACTGTTCCCAGTAGTAAGGCACAAAGGGATTGAGGTAGCGCCAGTCGAGGGAGCGGTTGTAGCCACCGTAGAGGGCGACCTCGGAGAGGCCAAACTCAAAGGCGTTTTGCTTGCGGAATGATAGCCGGTGCGCCGAGATGTAGCGAACCAAGGTCGAGTCGTTGTAGCGGACGTCATCAAGGCGGCTGATGAAGTAATCGAATCGAACGGCGGGATGTTCATAGCCGAGCCAGATGCGGTCCAATTGGGGGGCGTTATCGGAAAGCAGAAGTGCGTCGCGTTGTTCGGGTCCCCAGATGATGGCGGAGCGGCCGACGGAGGCGAAGAAGCCTTTGTTGTAGTAATAGACGGCGCCGTTGTCGAGCCAACCGGTGATTTTTTCATCCCAAACCCTGCCATTGAATTGCGAGTAGAGTTCGCCGTGGTTTTCGAGGCGCATGCGCAGATGGATTTGGAGTTGCTCTGATGGCATGATCCAAGCCTCGCTGGTCAGGCCAACGCGATGGACGGGAAAGGTATCAGCCGAGGAGATGTGCTCGATATAGGGCAGAAATCTGGCGCAAAAGCGGAGGGAACTTCCCTGCCCCGATCGGAAGAGTCCCCGGTTATTGAGCTGGAAGTTTGCCGGGTCGTTATAGGCGGAGAGTCGGTCGGTCAAGATTCGACCGATCACATGATTGGCAGCATCTGGCGTCTGCAGGGGCGCGGTCAGGCGCGGCAAGATATTGGAATAGAGCGACTGGCCGGTCTGCAGGAGGAGTAGTTCTTCCCAGTAACGATTCAGATTGCGGTCGGTGGCATCGATGCGCAAGGCCGGGGCATCATTTGCTGACAACGCGTGAAGATGCGGCAGGATGGCGATCGCGAGGGCGAGATAGATTCGGCGCATGGGCACAATAATCGGAGTTGGCCGGAGCAAGTCAATCTAAAAGGTGGGCACCGAAGTCGAGTCGTTGCGGGAATTAAGACTTGACAAAAAGCGATTAGTAGAGCTATATTGTCGACGGTACAACGAAATCATTTCTACAGAGTCAAATTCATTCTTCGGCATCGACGGCAGGCGCAGTCGTGTATGCGTTAGTGTCTTCAGGCAGGCACGAGGATCGCCAGTGAGGAATAGTCTGCACTCTGCCGGAAATCGATCACTGCAAAAATCACTATCCGCGGAGGAAGAAATGGCTGAATCGGGCCGATGTCGAGTCTGGGGGCTACTTCTGGTCATGGCGCTATTGCCATTGTTGGGCGTCATGAATTCTGTGGCACTTGCCTTACCCAACATTGTCGTCAACTTCAGTCCACCGCTGACTGAACAGCACAACTCCGAGATTGCGAACAGCGAGGTGACGCTGGGAGAACTGTATTCGGTGTGGACGGAGTTTCCGCCGGCAGGCTTCGGGGCATCGTTGATTGGCTGGGGATTTTCCGGAACCGGAGGAGCAGTTTGGGCACCGGCGGTAATTCCCCCTACCCCGCCTTACGCGTTTGAGTGGAATCCATCAGTATCGGCTCATCCGGGCGGGCCATTCTTCGCGGTGGGATCGGCCTATGGTCCGGGCGCACCATGGCTGTCTCCGAACCAGATATTGGCGCACGGCTCGCCGGGAGGCGGAGCGCCTTTTGCAGCGGGAGTGGCGGTTTCGGCAGTCAACGTGCCGGGCATGAACTGGTTCGATTATCCGGATGTTGCAGTGGACGATATCCCCGGAAATCCGGCGGCCAATGTTGGGACGGTTCATACGGCATGGGTTGAATATCTCAACACAAACGGCTTGGACGCAGACGGCAATGGCAACCCATTTGATGATCCGGCCGGCGACGGTTTTAATATTCAATATGCCTATTCGCGCACGGCACCGGGACCGGCGCCGATATATCCAGCTTTCAGTCCGCCGGTGATTATTGGCGGAGGCGCGACATTCGGAAATTCGATGGCATCGAGCCGCCCTTCGGTAGCGATTATGGGGCCTCCCGGAAACATCGCGGTACCTCCGGGTGGCGTGTATGTGGCATGGACAGACGGAACAATTGCGTTCATCACATCATCGCCGGCACTCGGAGCACCGTTTGGTCCGGTGGCAGCGATTGCGCCAACGCCGCCGACGCCGCCGGTGATCATACCCGGCATTGCGGCCTCGAACGGCATTTCGATCGGGACGGCTCCGGCCGCGAGTCCTTGTCCGGGGACAGTTTTCGCGGCATTTACGAGCACAGTTTTTGGCGACGTGGATATTTTCTTCGCCTCAAGCCCGACGGGCGCGCCAGGGACTTGGTCTCCGATAATTCGAGTGAATCAAGATTTGCCGGGCAACGGTCTTGACCAGTGGGCGCCGAGTATGTCTGTCAATCCGATGACTGGAGAGATCCGTGTCGTGTATTATGATCGTCGCGGAGATCCGGCGAATGTCAGAAAGCAGACGTGGGTATCGAGTTCGTTTGACTGCGGTTTGACGTGGACGGATTGCGTGCTGTCGGATATTCCGCCGTTAGCGCCGGCATCGACAATCGCGCTGCCGCCGGCACCGATGTACATCGGACATTATCTTGGCTCCGACTACAACGCCATAAACGTGTTCACCTCGGTGTGGAACGACGAACGGGTAACCGGTGGCGATCAGGATATCATATTCGAATTCGTCGCGACCTGCGGTGGCGACTCGGACGGCGACGGAGTACCGGACCCGCTCGACAATTGTCCGTTTGTTCCCAATCCCGGCCAGGCGGACAGCGATGGTGACGGTGTTGGTGATGCCTGCGACAACTGTCTGCTGACGGCAAATCCGGGGCAGTCAGATATTGATGGCGACGGCTTAGGAGACGTGTGCGATAACTGCCCGACGTTTTTCAATCCGGGGCAGGCAGATGCTGACGGCGACGGCGTGGGTGACGTCTGTGACAATTGCCCGACATTCCCGAATCCCGGGCAAGCGGACGCGGATGGCGATGGACGTGGTGATGGCTGCGACAACTGTCCGACGGTGAGCAACTCCGGGCAGTTGGATTCAGATAGCGATGGCGTAGGCGACGCCTGCGACAATTGCCCTTCAATCTCGAACGCCGGACAAGCAGATGGAGATGGTGATGGTGTCGGCAATGTGTGTGACAATTGTCCGGCCGAAGCAAATCCGTTCCAAGAGGATCTGGATATGGACATGGTGGGTGATTCGTGCGACAATTGCCTGACGGTGCCCAATCCGGCCCAGACTGATACAGACAGCGACGGCATTGGAGATGCCTGTGATACTCCTTCATGTCCGTGCATTCCGGGCGATGCGGACGGCAACGGAATACTGACAATTTCCGATGCGGTGTATATGATCAACTACATCTTTGGCGGCGGACCGGCACCGTGTAATGGCGATGCGAATTGCGATTGCACGTTGTCAATTTCGGATGCGGTTTACTTGATCAATTACATATTCTCGGGTGGACCGGCGCCTTGCAGTTGTGCGGTGTACATCATCTTGTGTCCGTAGGGCAGAGCGGGAAATTCACTTCTATTGGGGCATGCGAGAGCATGCCCCATTTTTGTTGCGGCGGAATTTCATTAGCTGTACTCGAGTCAGTTCGTTTTAGGATGAGAATCGAGTCAGAAGACGTAAGTGCGGTGCGATTAGCCGGTGACGGGGATGCCGCACTGTTCGCAGACGCCATCAAGCATGCGCCAGAGTGAGCGTGCTGCTTTGGCGGCAGATTCTTCGATCTGCACTTGGATTTCCTCGC
>CAUJJY010000146.1 GCA_963205155.1 Candidatus Zixiibacteriota bacterium
GATGGGTACAGTCGGCGATTTTGACAGCGACTTGTTCCAGGAGAAGCTTGACTGGAACTTGTTAAGAAGAATGGTATACAGCGGATTGCTGGTGCGTTTGTTCCAGCGCTCGCTGATTGAGAATCCATAGTTAGTTGATACGCTTCGCTGTTCGTCAATCCGGTCGGTCGGCACTAGAATATCGGAACCGGTAATCAGGCGCGGCGACAGTTCGGTCCGACTCCAATTGTAGCTGAACGGAATTGAGGCGCCGTCATTGGGCGGGAGGAACTGGTCAAGAGCGAAGTTGAAGCGGTAGCCGGACGCTTTGTTCTTACTGCCGGAACCGAGGTCGCGGCGGTCGGCCTGTGTCAAGGTGCGGAAGAATTCATCCTGACGCATATAGTTTGCCGTGAGAGACGCGACGTCGGCAAAGGTGATTGCGCCGGAAACCATACCGGCAAGGCCTTTATCGCGGCGCACCTGCGTGGCGCGCATTTCGTCGATCCAGATGTTACCGCTGATCCTGCTTTCAGTGTCTATGGAGTCGGCGTTGGTAATACCCATGGCGTAGTACTTCACACGCGTGATCGACGGATTCCCGACGACACGGAAATTGCCTTCGCTATACTCGAGCGTGTCTGGATACTGCTCTTTCAATTCCTGGAGCTTGAGCTTAATCTGCGTTATCTCGTCAAAGACAATGTTAACGGCATGATCAGGATCCCAACCGACATTCAACGTAGTCCGGTACTCATAATAGTTGCGGATATCGGGACCAAACCGATAGAAGAAGATCATGTTATCGCGCAGCGAGTCGCCGTGGATCCACATCTCGAGTTTCTCGTAACCGCTTAGGTCCTGCAGTTTGAAAGGTATCTTTTCGGCCATTCCGGTATCGCCCGGTGCGAGGTTGAAGAAATCATAGCGAAGTGACTGTTCGCGTTCGCGCAGGCCGGTGGTTTTGTCGTAGAAACCTTCGACCCCGGGCGGCGGATTGTACACGGTGTCTTCTTCAGTATTGATGACCGAGACGGCAAAGCGCGCCTCTTCGGTGCGAACCTTTTCCAACGGTAATAGCGGCAACGCTTCCCAGGCATTGCGGGTCAGTTCAACATCGGCAATCTCGACGAATGCGGTGTCAACCTCTACGCCATCGATCCAGAGTCGCATGACACGGACGTTGCTGCGAAGTGGGCTTCCGACCTCTTCGTAAAGCGTGCTGTCCTGGAAAGGAATGCGAATCGTGTACCAATCGTTGCGCTCCGTACCGAACACACGGAAGGGGTTGTTCGCGAGGTCGATATTCCAGGTATAGTAGCTGTCGCGCTCCTGCAAGATGCCGTCGCCATTGATATCTTCGGTATCGGGACGATTCAACCGCGAGAAGTCCTCGCGGCTCTTTTCGGTACCGTTGATGTTGTTATAGTTGTTCTTATCATCACTCGTGTATGCCCAGTTGTCCCCGGCAGGGTCTTCGCTGTCACAGTCGTACCAATCGGGAGCAGTACCGTCGGCGCAGCGAGCCTTTTCCTGCTCATCGGAAAGCAGGTCAAGGCCAATGTCTTCGATGATCTCGGCGATTTGATTGCGGCTTTCGTCTTCCGTATCAAGATTCTTGTTGCCGTTGAGGTCCTCACTGATTTCACCCAGGTCAACGTGCAATCGACCGACTTTGCCACGAATACGCAGTTCGACAAAACGCGTCTTGGACTGGTCATAGGCACCTTTGGAGAGGGCGCGCATGACACCATTCCAAGACCCGGTCTTTTGCCCAGTGAGGTCGGAGTTAGGAGCAAAACGCAGTACTAGGATGTTTGTCCGGTTTTCGCCGCTCTTGAGGTCGCGGTCATAAATATCAGTAATCGGGACCTGATCGTACGGATTATACCAGATGAGACTGGCACGCTTGAGGGAAAGTGTATCGAGCTGTGCCGGCGGTGATATCGGATTCCAACCGGTACGATTGACTCCCAGTGAATAGAGTTCTTTCGAGCCTTCAAAGTCGTCGATTGATGCTTCACCCTTGACGTTCGGGTTCGGCAATGATTGGCCGATTTCTCCCTGGAGGGCGACACGGGAGGGCGATTTGGAATCGATGAAGGGCAGTACGTTGATCATCTTCGTCAACGCATAAGTGTCAAAACTGTAGTTTGCATCAACATCGAGATTGAGGAACTTGGCTTGTTCCTCGCCAAGTTTCGGCTTGCGATCGGTTTCTTTCTCGGACTTGTACAGCGCCATGGCGCCGATCTTGAAATTGCGGGAGAACTCGTATTCCGCGCGAGCACCAAGAAGTGTCTTCTTCTGCGATGATATTAGCGGTGAGAATTCGTAGTCAATGGAGACGTCGGCGGTAGCGCTCAATGCCTCTTCATTCAGGAAGGTGATACTCCCGTACTCGTATTGGATGTTGTAATCGATGCCTTTTTTCAAGACCCTGCCATTGAGCGTAACGGTTTCCGATTCGGGCACAATGTCATAATTGCCCAGGCGGAACTCGCTCTGCCGCGATGCGGAAGTCACATCGAGATAGTACTTTGACTTGTTCTGGCGGTCAATTGACGAGGATATGTCATACAATTCCGGTACGACCTCCGCCAGCGCTGTGCTGTCAAATGGTCGCCGCGAGGGAAATCGGAGATGTCCGCGGCCTGGATCAAAGATCTCCGTGTTGTATGCATCCACCCTGCCGTCGCGATCGGTATCGAGTCCCAGAATGGCCTTCAGTTCGACGCCGTCTTGATGGTTGAGATCGGAAACGTCCTTGTCAGCCGATGATTGTGCGTCGCCGCGGTAGATAACGACATTGAATCCATCGAGATCGGTGACGCGCCCGACATCATAGACGTTGCGCCAGACATAATTCCAGCTGACAAATGAAGGCAACGGATTTTCAGAGCGCAGAAGCTTGAGGACGTACAATGAGTCGTTATCGGTGTTGCCTACCGAGATGATTGTATCGCGTCCATCTGGCAATCTCCGAAGGTATTCCATATAGATGCCGACTGATTTCCCGGCATAAATGGGCTGGTCGAACAAGATGTAGTGCGACTTTCGTTGGACGACATAGAAGTCTTCGCTGGACTGGGAAGTCGAGCGGTCGGCGCCGTAAAGGATGAATGTACCGCCAGTCGCTTCGTCGGGGTACTTGGTCGGATTATACGGATCGACGTAGAGCCGAGCAGTCTTGGTCGGAAGATTCGTTGTCTGGCCGGCTGCATAGAAAATATAGACTTCCAGTTTGGTGATACTGTCAGGCGGAAAGTAAACGTCGTTTATGGTGCCGCCGGGCCACAGATCCGAGTATGAAAAAATTGAGTCGTTGCGCGAGAGGTCGAAATACTGGTTATCGATGTAGTTCCAGTCGCGAATAATGCGGCTGGAGGACTCGGCACCGGCTTTGAAAGAGGCCGACTTGTTGGATGATTTTTCTTGCGAGGCAATACCGGTAAGTCGAAGCCCGCCGACTTCAGCCGTCGTCTTGATTCCGAACAATCCCTGGATGCGTTGCGAGTAGCCGGAGAAGCGCGTTGACGGCAATGAGAGATTGGTATTGCCGAGTTCGATGGTCTTGACGATGTCGTCTTCATCGCCTTTGTAGCGCAACTGTATACGGTTTGCGAGCGACTCCTGGCGTTTCGAATCCTGGTTGACGTCGACGGTGATCTTTGAGCCGATCGTTCCATTGATGGTAAAGCTCGATATTTGCTCCATCTGTAACGACGGGAATTTGCTTTGCCCGGCGATTACCTGTTCGCCATCATTCCATTGGCTTCGGCCGCCGAACGTGATCTTGCGATAGCCGTTAACTTTTAAGCCAGCGCCGCCTTCGCCGATAATGCCCTTGACGAATTTCGGTGTCTTGATCGGAATTTCGAATTCGAGCAATCCGCCGCCGCCACCCTGGGCGCGACGCTGTTGGGCGTCCTTAATGCCCTTCCGGAATAGCAGTCGCGATTCGCGGTCGAACTCGCGCTCTTGTGCCTTCTGGGGCGAAACAGCGATTGGCACCGCGTAGCCGGTGAATCGACCGGTGGCTTCATCGAAGACCAGCAGACCGCTGTTTTCGTCATAGTAGAATGATCGCGTCTTTTTGAGTAACGCGGATTCAAAATATGCGCGCGGTTGTTGGGAATTGGTAAGACCGATTTGGTCCGGTGTGGTATAAGAGATTTGAGCAAGCCGACTGGGGGGCATTTTGAGTGTGAGGTCAAACCCCACGGCGGCAAAAGACTTCACTGCCAGAAGCGTGGAGCCGAGGCAGAGAACCGTGATCAAACGGATGAGTATAGGTAGAGATAGGTTCAATTTACAACACAGCAAGAAATTCATTCATTACATATCTTTTCGATAGAAACCTCCGTTAGCTAAAGTCTCCGAGTAAGATTACTTCTTCCGAGAGCTCTACGCCATAAACTTCTTTAACTTTTTGCTTAAGTTTTAGCGAAAGCTCTCGCACTTCGGACGCCGAAGCGCCGCCTTTGTTTATCAGGATATTGGCGTGATTCGGATAAACGCCGGCATTTCCAACTGAGATAGACTTGCCGCCGATTTGCTCGAGCAGATAACCGGCAGCGATTTTTCCATGAGGAGCAGTTTTGTCTTCTATGTTTTTGAAGAAACAGCCTGCAGAGATGTCTTCGTGTGGATGACGCGACCAGCGTTGGTCGAGGATTTCGGTAGCACGGTTGCGAAGCAGTTCGAGATCCTCATGTTTCAATTTGAAGCGCGCGGAGAGGACAATGTTCTTTGACCACTTGAGTTCACTGTGGCGGTAGCGGAATCCGATCTGATCCTTCGCGGCGACGTATAGTCCCTTTTCCGGGTGGTACAGATTGACGTCAATCAACGTGTCCGAGATCGACTGCCCGTATGCGCCGGCATTCCCAACGATGGCACCGCCGACTGTACCGGCGATTCCGGACAGTGATTCCAGCCCAGCGAGGCCGGATTCGACCATTTGCTCAACCATTTTGGCGAGAGAATAAGCGGCGCCGACGTGAACGGTTTCGCCTTCAACCTTTAGAAAGTCAATTTTGGGAAGGATAATCATGCCCCGGTAGCCCTTGTCAGACGCCAGAATATTGGAGCCGCCGCCAATCACGAAGTAGTCGATGCGGTGCTTCTGGCAGTGCTCGACTGCTTCGACAACCTGTTCCACCGAATCGCAAAACGCCACCATATCAGCAGGACCACCGATACCGAAGGTCGTTAGGCTCGCAATTGGATAGTTGTGTTCCACGCGAAAAGTGACGTCGGCAACAGACCCAGCCGCGCCTGATTTATTAGGCAATATTGACATTCTGAAGAAATCTCCCGAGAGAGCCCTGTGATTACGGTGTGACAGGAATTTACCCGCCAAATTAACACCCGTTATGTTGTACCTGAAGACTCGTCCGGTGTTCCGGATTTTTGTTCCCTATTAACTTCATCGACATAATTCATCTGTAGTTCAGCGAGTAAACGCCCCAAGAGCCGCGTCTCATAATCGTCAAGATTTCCCGTCGTGCGTTTCTTAATCAGCTCCATCATTTCGATGGTTGCCTGCGCTTGTTCCAGATCGCGTTCGATCTTCCCACTCATCGGGTTTATTATCTTGCCGAGTTGCTGCATGCCGGCAGAGTGCAAACTAAATAAGAGGGCGCTGAAAAGTGCTTGCTCGCGAGCAGCGCCGGAAAGCTCAACCATGAGTTCTTTCTTCCATTTCGATGGCGATCACGATGTTGTGCTGGAAGTCCATGAGTTCGGCATCGATCTTCTTGAGTTGGCGGATCATGTCGTAATCAGTGGCCATTTCGATCAATTGACTAAGCTTGGTCGAGATGACTTCGGTATCCGCGAGAAATTGCTCGAGTTCGAGCTTTAGACTTTTCGTACTATGAGACACCACCAGATAGTTCTCTTTCCCGCCGTTGCTTGATATAAGACTTGAGCTTGAGGCGCTCCTGTTCGGAAATCGCCAATGTACTGGTCATCAATCTATGGGCATAATCACGTGCCGTCAAGATTAAACTTAGGTCAGAGGCGATGTTCGCTACCCGGAACTCGGGCATGCCGCTTTGCTTGGTACCGAGCAATTCGCCGGGACCGCGCAGTTCCAGGTCGAGTTCGGCGATTTTGAAGCCGTCGTTACATTCGACGAATCGCGACAAGCGCAGAAAGCTTTCGCTGGATGGTTCCATGTCGGTGATGAGGATGCAGTACGATTTTTTGTTTGAGCGCCCGACGCGACCACGCAGTTGGTGGAGTTGACTCAATCCGAAGCGCTCAGCATGTTCGATGACGATGACGGTCGCATCAGGAATGTCGATGCCAACTTCGACTACCGTTGTCGACACCAGAATCCCAATCTCGCGTTTCGAGAAGCGCGCCATTGTCTGTTCACGCTCTTCTTTCTTCATTTGCCCGTGAACAAGACCGATCTGCAAATCGGGAAAGATTACTTCCGCCAGGTCTTGATACGCCTTGGTCGCGGCTTTTAACTGGACCTTAAGAGATTCTTCAACCAGCGGATAGATGAAGAACACCTGATTGCCGGAGTTGACTTCATCGCGAATGAACTTGTAAATTTTTGGACGATCAGCATCAGTGCGGAGCGCGGTTCGCACGGGAATTCGGCCTACCGGCATTTCGTCGATGATGGAAAGATCAAGATCGCCGTATGCCGTTAATGCCAGTGTTCGTGGAATTGGTGTTGCCGTCATGACCAAAAGGTCGGGCGAGTTCCCTTTCGCAAGCAAAGCTTCGCGCTGGGAAACGCCGAAACGATGTTGTTCATCAACAACCGCAAGTGCCAGATTCGCGAAAGTGACGTCATCCGTGAACAGTGCGTGCGTGCCGACGATGACTCTGGTTTCCCCGGTCGCAAGTGACCTGAGAATGGCGGCGCGTTCGCGTGCGGGCGTTGTCCCCGTAAGTAGCGCCGGATTGTCATTGGTACCGGCAAGCAGTTTCGTAATTGTCTGGAAATGCTGTTGCGCGAGTAGTTCAGTCGGCGCCATCATGGCGGTCTGGAATCCAGAGCGTGCAACCAACATCATAGCCATAGTTGCAACGACAGTTTTTCCGGAACCAACATCGCCTTGGAGAAGCTTGAGCATCGGTTCGGGTTTGTACAAGTCTTCCAGAATTTCGGCAATAGCTTTGCCCTGCGACTTGGTCAGCTTGAATGGCAGCCCGTGAACCCAGTCATGAAATCCCTGATCCGGCTTGGCAATGGTGTGCGCCTTGTGTTTGTGCGTAATCCGCTGGCGACGGTCGGCAACGAGCAATTGAAACAGCAATAGTTCGCGAAACGCCAGAGAGTGACGTGCCTGGGCGCGAATTTCGAAGTTGTCGGGATAATGAATTTGCTTCACGGCCTCCGGCAGAGGCATCAGTCCAGCTTCCGCAACGACAGATGCGGGAACGAGGTCCTCAATGTAGTCTCCATATTGGTCTAACGCCGGCTTGATGATGCGACGAAAGCCGCGCGAGTCGAGCCAGTTTGATTTCAGAAGTTCGGTCGAGGGATAGATCGGAATAATTCTGCCGGTATGGATTTTGGCTTCTTCTTCGTCCTCGAAGATGACTTCGACCTCGGGATGGATAATGCGCGCACCTCCGCGAAAGTCGCTTACGGTGCCGGACACGGAGAGTGTCATCCCGCGTTTAAATCGTTTTTCGATATACTTGATGCCATTGAACCACAAGAGCGGCAGATGACCGGAGTCGTCCTGGATGACGATTTCATAGAATTTCTTACGGGCGCGCAGGAGACCCTGCATGACAATCTTGCCGACGACCGTGACTTCAGTGCCGAATTGGAGAGTGGCAATCGATTGTAAATTCGAGCGATCCAGATAGCGGCGCGGAAGATAATACAGGAGGTCTTCGACGGTTTCGATTCCGACGCCTTTGAGAATCTCGGCTTTTTTCGGACCGACACCCTTTAGGTAAGTGACTGCGACCTCGGCCGGATTATGGGAGTAAGTCATGTTAGAATGTGATTCGGCTCAAGGCTAAAGTCAATCGCGATTCGCGGGATTCGACCAGTCGTTTTTTCAGAGTCGACCGAGAAGCGAACGTTTAATGACCTCGGCGTGTCTATTTCTTATCCCGGTATTGTTTGCCGAGTTGTCGTTCATAGATTTCATCGACAAGCGGGAGCCGTCGATTCCAAACGGCACTATCGGGAATCTGTGTTTCGGCCATGTAGTGATCGATGTAGGCTCGCATCTGCTGATATTCTTCCCAAGTCGTCTCTTTTGCTTGGAGAGATCGAAACGCCTGTTCGGCGTACCAGCGAGCCGGTCCCAACACACTGATTGAATCCTTCCAAGCTTGCAGCGAGTCACGGGATCCCGTCGAACCCGAGAGTTTCCATCCGCGGTACATCCCCTCATCAAGTTCCTGGAATACGTGCAAGTAGACGTTCCATGAAAGTCCGCTGGAACCTTGAAGTGAGGCAATGTTCGGCGTGGCGGCTCCGCTCTTTGGCATCGCGGGCGCGGCGTTGTATGAATCATTTGTACTTGGTGTAATAGTCGCGGTATAGATAATGACCGTATCAGCTGATGTCGTCGGTATTGATTGGCGCAGTTCTTCGGGCGAATCTGCCTGCAGCGCGCCTGCGGTCAGGTCTCGCGGTGAGTCTGCAGAGAGGCTTTGTCGGTTGAGTGTGCCTTTTTTGATGGGGGTGCTCGGAGGGAGAATTCTGCTCTCCGATTTTGAGTCTTTCGACTCAGCCGATTCCGTATTGACTTTGGCTGGAACAGCATTTGTTTCCGACAACTCTGTCTGTATGTCGGGCACGGCTATTTCAAATTCGGCTGCTTCTTGGTCCTTCGTCCCTTCATCGATAACGGCACTTTGGTGCGCGGATTCGTCGCGCAATGTCGCTGTTTTTTCTTTTGTCAGAGGCTGTTCTTGTATTGTAGCGACTGAATCAGGTTTGGGACTTTGGTCAATGATCTTGGCCGGAGCACTCTTTTGCGTCGGTATTTCATTCGGATAGCGTTTCGCGGAAGGGCCGAAGAGATTCATGCTGATCACTGCCACAAGAAAAACCGCCGCAACCGAGCTTATGACTGCAATTGCTTTGCGGCGCTCGACAATGAAATCGACGATGCTCGATAGCTGCCCTGTCGATTCGGTTTTGATCTGTGAGTCGATGCGACCGGCGAGATTCTCGAAGTAGCGATCATCCGGCAAAGCCAACTTCGAAGTGCCGGCAAGCTTGTTGAGTCGCTGAAGCGTCTGCAGTTCGGCGAACAGGTCTGGATAGGATTTGATCTCCTGCTCGTACTGCGACATCTCATCCGGTGACAACTCGCCATCGAGATAGGCCGACATTTGATCTTCGAGATACTTCTTATCCACTTAGGGCTCCAATAAATCCTTCAGGTCGCTCGCCATGCGTTGTCTTGCGCGGTGAAGGCGCGACATAACTGTTCCTACGCTGATCTTGAGTCGATCGGCGATTTCTTCGTAACTTAAGTCCTCGTGCATCCGCAAAATGAATACGGTGCGAAAATCGGGCGGCAGTGCGTTGAGAGCTTTCTGATAACGTGCGTCGATTTCCTGCTGGTTTAGGTTCTCATGCGGATTGTCTTCGGTGTTTGACGATGTCTGCGAATCGAGAATCGCTTCGCCTTCTTCGCCCGAAACCTGGAATTTCTGCCGCTTGATGTAGTTGAGGGCATTGTTCGAAGCGATCCGCATAATCCATGCCGTAAACGGGAACGACTCATCGAACGTGGCAATAGCTTGAAAAGCTTTGATAAAAGCCTCCTGCGTCAAATCGTCGGCGGCATCGTGCGAGCCGCCCAGCCGGAAACAGAGTGCATAAACCTTGCGTTGATGGCGTCTGACCAAATCGCCGAAAGCGCGCTTGTCGCCTTTCTTTGCCCGCTGGATCAACTCCAGGTCGGACGAATCGGCTGACCCCACCATCATTATTACCAGTAAGAACAAGGCTTATTCCCCGGTTGGACGCAGTATTCTCAGTGTCATCCGCTCGAAAATCTGCTCTTTGGACTCCGTCGAAAAGCGGTCGGCAAGTTCGGTGTCATAAACAGCACGAAGCGCCGCAACTAACACTGCCGGTTACAATTGGCCCGATTGCGCTTGTATCGTCTGAAGGAATAACGGAAGAACTATCAACAT
>CAUJJY010000147.1 GCA_963205155.1 Candidatus Zixiibacteriota bacterium
AAGGAAGTGCTTAAGCACCTCAAGGAGAACATCGAATATTGCCGCTCCGGCAAGGGCCCAGTACTGTGCAATATCAAGGTCGTCCGCGAAGAGAGCCATTCCGGTTCCGATGACCAGTCGTTCTACATGGCATTGGCCGAGCAGAAATGGCATTACACCAATGACCCGATTCTCAAGGCGGCCAAGACGCTGATCGAAGATGGCGTCCTCAAAGCCGACGCTATCAAGAAAATGTATGAGAAATACGATGAGGAAGTCTCGCGCATTTCCAAAGAAGTTGTCGGCGACCGCCAGCTTAAGACACGCGAATATGTCGCCAGTTTGGTGACCGATTACACTTTCGAGAAGGCGCAGAAGCGCTGGAATTCGATTGTCGGCGCTTATAAAGGCGACCGCAAGAAAGAGTACAAGAAATACTTCGAAATGGGCGCCCGTCCGGCAGCGGAGCCGCCGGAAGATCAGGGGCCGATGACCTTCCGTCGCGCCATGAACTACGCGCTCTTTGACGCATTCCTGTTGACGACCGACACGATTCTTTTTGGTGAGGACGTTGCCGATTTCTCCGGCAAGATGAAGTTCAACACCGAAGAGCAGAAGATATTGAAAGGCAAGGGCGGTGTGTTCCTGGTCTCGCAGGGACTTCAGCGCGCCTTTGGTGTTCACCGCGTGTTCAACACGCCGCTCGATGAAGCCGGCATTCTTGGCCGCGCTTCCGGGCATGCACATCAGGGACGCAAGGTTCTTCCCGAAATTCAGTTCATCGACTATATGTCGCCGGCTTATCAGCATTTGAAAGACCGCATCTGCACGCTGCATCAGAGATCAAAGAAGCAGGAGCATGCCGACATGGTGATCCGCTGTTCGTACGGCGGATACAAGCAGGGCGCCGGTTCGTTTTGGCATTCCGAGGCAAACCTTGGAACGTTCCTGAACATCCCGGGCCTGCACGTGGTGTGTCCTTCGAATGCCGAAGACGCCGTCGGTCTATTCCGCACGGCTATCGGCTGCAGCGATCCGGTTTTGTTCTGCGAATCAGTGGCGCTTTACAATCGCCGCGACTGGGATGGCGTGCCGCTTGAGAAGCCGTACCCGGCGCTGGACTACATGATTCCGTTCGGGCAAGCGAAGGTATACAATCAGGAAAATAGCGATATCGCGATCATCTCCTACGGTATCACTTTGCCGATGTGCCTCAAGGCTGCAGAATTGCTCGCCGAGAAGGGCATCAATGCCCGCGTCATTGACTTGCGCACTTTGCGCCCGATGGACGAAGAGACCGTTCGCCAGTCGGCCATCGATTGCGGCCGGGTGATGATTGTCTCCGAGGATCGTTTCCCGGGTGGAACCGGCCCGACGATTTCGGCGGTCATCTCCAGTTCGGAAGCATTTGGATATCTTGATTCTCCGATTGGATTGATCACCCCGATCGATGCGCGTGTAGCCTATGGTCCCGATGGCGACCGTGCCTGCTTGCCGCAGATCGATCAGATTGTCGCCGAGACCGAAAAGTTGATGGCGTACTAAGAACTGATCTTCATTTTGATTTTCCCAAGGGACGCAGGAAACTGTGTCCCTTTTTGTTTCTCAACGCAAACCTCGACTTCTCTCATCCTCAAAATCGTAATATCGTAAAATACATCCATTTTCCGCTTGACATAGTGGCTCCATGATTTTTATCGTACAGCGCAAACGCGAGTGCGTTTACCGGGGCATTGTGAAGTAATACAAAGGCGGATCAGTTCCTATCTTGGACGGGGCGTCACTCGACTTTTTCGAAAATCATTACAACGGGGCACTCCTCTGTATTTGCAGGGGTGCGGAAAGGGATGATTCTGCCATGACAGATTTCACGGTGGAAGTATTCGACCGGCTGCAGGATGAAGCCGAGTTCTTTGACCGCGAAGCCGAGCGGACGCTGGCGACGCAAAGAGGGCTGACATTCACCAACAAGCTCAACTACGAACAGTACTTTGCTCATCAACGGCCATACGCCGCTGTGAAGGAGTTCTTCGGCGACATCTCCGGCAAGCGCATTCTCGACTATGCCTGCGGCACCGGATGGACTTCAATCTACTTTGCCCGCTCCGGTGCGGAATGCCACGGCATCGACATTTCCGAGAAATCAATTGTCGTTGCCGGCAAGACTGCCGCTCTCAATGGACTGGACCACCGCTGTGATTTTCGCGTCGCCGCCGGCGAGAGCCTACCGTACGCCGACAACAGTTTCGACATCGTCTTCGGAAACGCCGCACTCCATCATGTCGATCTGGAAATGGCTCCGGAAGAAATCTCCCGCGTCCTCAAGCCGGGCGGGAAGGCGGCGTTTATTGACGATCTGCGATATCATCCGGTGTTGTGGTTGTACAGACATCTGGCCCGGCGCAAGCATACGCTGTTTGAGGAGCCACTGACTATGGCCGATCTTGATTGGTTCGCTGGTTCATTCTCCGAGATAAGGGCAGAGACTTTTGATCTTCTAAACTTGCTGCCAAAGCGGAAGAAGCTGGCCTCCGTCCTGACCATGTGCGACGATATGCTTCTGCAGATAGTGCCCAGCCTTCAACACTGCTGCCGCTATGTGGTGATTAAGCTGGTGAAGTGAAATGCAGAAGGGGGAATCGTGTAACACGTAGGGGCGCAGCATGCTGCGCCCCTACAATATCTGTATGTCTCACCGTATCTACAAACCGAGAAACAGTATCTCGGTCTCGATATATGATGTGTTTTCGAATAGTGCGGCTGTGCCGACGGCTTCGGAAGTGTATAGCCGCAGATCATTCACGCGAATGGTCCACCACAGATTGCGATAGAACCGCGTCATCGTGCCGAAGCGAAGACTGGCATACATCGAACGATCGTCCATGATTCCGTCAGCTGAATTCGCACCGGTCAGATCATCGCCCTTGCCGACATGACGAACTTTGATTCCGGCCATGGCGTGCAAAATGCGAGTCAATCGCCCGCTGATGTCAGCGGTTAATGCTGCGGAGAAGATGTTATCAGAATTGACCAACGACAGATCCACCGGGACAAAATCCGTATCTTTGCGGGTCAGTCGATTCGGGTAGCCGGCGAACTCCAAAGCCGAATAGATGGCTGCATTGGTGCCAATCAATCGGCTGCCGTCGACATAGAATTCCCAATTGGGGATCATTGTATCGAATGACTGGGCGCGATATGACGGTACTACGGTCGACGGATAATCCCACTTGCCTGTGCCGGTGTACTGGTAATCAAAGAGATTGAAGTATACTGATGCGCCAGCGCGCAGATAACTGCCCGATTGGAAAGTCTTGCGCACGATCAATCGCGGGGCGCCACTGTAGACGAATTCCTTAACTTCTGAAGTATCCCGATAACCTGCTCCAATTGGCGGGTCCGGCGCGGCAAATTTGGTGTGCTGATACATGAATCGCCCGCCGATGATGACATCGAGATTGTTGTCGGTGCGATACATCACATCAAATTGTCCTTCGAGATTTTCACCCACGTTCGCCGGAAGGGCAAATTGAGTATCAGCCGGCGAAGTACCGCTCGGCTGCAATGCAAATATATATGAGCGGGGATAGTTGTTGAAAGCGCCGGAGATTGCCGCCGTCAAACGCGGCTTAAATCTCCACGCGAACGCAGTCTTGACATTAATCCGGTTGGGCTCGGCAACCAGAAATGCATCCTTGGTGGAGCGATCCTTGTCTTCGCCGTATGTCGCCCACAGCGAGCCAAAGGTCTTCTTTCCCAAATGTGAGTAAACATCAAGTCGGAAATTGTCAATACTGTAGTCAATTCCACTATAGAATCGATAGCCATATCTTCCAGCATTTTGCCCTGACAGAGCTGTAATGTCATTCTCATTTCTGCCCCTGCCATAACTAACGGCAAGATGAAGCTTGTCCAGATCGGACAGGTAAGCCGCACTGCGGCGATTGATTTCGAATGCCCAGGAGTTTGACATGCCGACAACCGAGGGCAATATCGACAGGTTGATTTTCGGCCAGGGGCGTGATTTGCGCGGAGCAGCGTCGGCCTCGGTAATGAAGTTCGGTACGAATAGCAGTATCAGTAAGCTTAACTTGAGAAATTTGCTCATAATCTTCCTTTCCTACTGATAGTGACGAATGATATCGAGAACTTGTCTAAAGTCTTCCGGCAATTCAACCTCAAAAGATGCAGAGACCCCGGTTTCCGGATGAATAAATTCGATTCGTTTAGCGTGAAGCATCTGCCGGGGAGTCGCTTTCAACAATTTGAGCGCCATGGGTCGATGGCGAGCCTCAATTCCCGTCAATCGTCCGTCGCGTCCGGTATACTCCGGATCGCCGAAAACGGGGTGATTGGATTCTTTAAGGTGAGTGCGGATCTGGTGAGTCCGGCCCGTTTCAAGGTGAAGCTTCACAAGGCTCAAGAACGACAGTTCCTCCATCGTCTCATAATGCGTAATCGCCTCCCGTGTATTCGGGCTGCCGGAAGTCATCACTCGCCGATCTGCGCGGGAGCGTCCGATGGCGACATCAATTGACCCTTTCGGTGGATTCATTTTGCCCCAGATTAGCGCCCAATATTCGCGGGTCAAGGTGCGGTTCATCAATTGGGTCGCCAGCTTTCGATGAATAATATCGTTCTTGGCGACAACCATCAGGCCGCTAGTGTTCTTATCCAGCCGGTGTACGAGTCCCGGGAAGCCGCGAACATAGCCGGTCGAGAGTTGGCTGAAATGATGCAGCAGGGCGTTTGCGAGGGTGCCACTTTCGTGACCCGGCGCCGGATGAGTGACCATTCCGGCCGGTTTATTGACGACCGCGAGAAAATCATCCTCATAAACGATTTCAAGATCGATCTCTTCCGAGACGAAAGAAATCCTCTTTTCGTCCGGCTTATCAATGACAACCTCTTCGCCACCGGACACCAGTTGCGACACGCGCACCCATTTGTCGTTGATGGTGATGCGCTTTTCGCCGATGAGGCGTTTGAGATGACTTCTGGATAATCCGAGATCGGCCTGCGCGAGGGCGACATCGATACGCTCAGGTTCAGGAAGTGATGGGATTTTGACTGTGATTAATGTCACATTTCTGCTTTCGGGAATCGAAGATTAGTGCGGCAACTATCAACACCATTCCGACGGTGACCGCCGAATCTGCAATATTGAATACCGGCCAGCGATCAAGGGCATAGCCCGGAAAATCGAAGAAGAGAACTCTTGCCGGTTCAAGCCTTATATCCGGAAAATCGACATCGATGAAATCGACGACAGCGCCGAAACGCAGGCGGTCGGTCAGATTTCCTAGCGCTCCGCCGAGCACCAGCGAAAGGGCAACGTCGAGAATCTTGTTCTTGCCGGCGTCCTTGAACAATACGATGACAACGATGATCATCACTGCAATCGACGCAAAAGAATAGAAATACGTCGATCCCAATTTGGTCGAAAATGCGCCGCCTTCATTGAAAATCAGCGTAAACTGCACGAGATCGCTGATAATGCTGGTCTTGGTCACCGGGCTTAGCGACTTGAGCGCCCAGATTTTGGTGATCTGATCAGCGAGAAAAACTACTGCGGCAATCAATGAGACATTGAAGAGATAGCGATTGGCGGCGGACCAGCGAAGGTTATCTGACCAGGGCATCGATTCTACTTTTTGCGTCTCGTGGTCGTCGTAGCCTTGGCTTCTTCCTCGCGCTCCTTGCAGGAGATGCAAAACCGCGCGTGCGGGACTGCGAGAAGCCTGGCCGTGCTGATCTGCTTGCCGCAGCCCAAACACTTGCCGAAAGTCCCGTTACCGATGCGGCGCAAGGCGTCATTGATGTGGTAAACCAGCCGACCGGTCTTAGAGGCCAGCAGGAACGCTTTTTCGCGCTCCATGGCATCGGTCCCCTGATCGGCCATATGGAAAGAATGGCTCGAATGATCCCCGGTGGCTTCTTTGGTGGTCGTATCAAGATTCATATCTTTGAACAACCCCATATCGCGCATCAACTCCTCGCGGCGGGCGAGCAGGATCTTCTCAAATCTCTCTAAATCACGTTTACGCATAAGACTAACATTATAACCCAATTGGGCCCAAATTGCTATCCGAAAAAGCTATCTCTTAATGGCCAGTTTGGCAGGCTCGCCGTTGACATCCCAGTCGCGCTGGAAGCCGTCACTGGCTTCTCCGAAGTCCACGGCGGTCGCCAGTGTCTCTTTTTTAATATAATCGAGATGCCGTTTGGCAGCAGACACTACTTTGTCGGTCGCACTGATGGCAACTGTGATGTTGTCGGTCACGTCAAAGTCGGCGTCCTTACGCATGTTCTGGATCTTGTTCACCAATTCGCGGGCGAAGCCTTCGTCGCGCAGTTCGTCGGTGATAACTGTAGTCAGCGCGACCGTAAATCCGCCATCGGCGGCAACTGCGAATCCGCTCTTTCCGGCCAACCGCACCTGGATTTCATCGCTGGTAAATGTGTACGCCTTACCATCGACGGTAAGTTTCAGTTCTTTGAGCGCCAAGAATTTCTTGATCTCCGATTCCGGCAACGTCGCCAAAGCCGCTTTGACCGGATTGATTGCGCTACCCAGTTTGGGGCCAAGCTCCTTCAGGTTCGGCAGTATGGTATACTCCGCAACTTGTGTGGTGTCGGCGATGAAGGTCACACTCTTGACGTTTATCTCTTCCGCCACCACCTGTAGCAGCGGCGCAACATTGGCTTCGCTGATGTCAGAGGGTAGCTTAACTTTCATCTCCTGCAGTGGTTGACGAACCTTGATCTGCACGACATTGCGCGCCGAGCGTCCGAGGCCGACCAGTTTGATCGCGGCATCCATCCGCTCCTCAAGGCCGGCATTGATCTTCGATTCGTCAAACTTCGGGAACAGTTGATGATGAACCGAATCGCCATTGCCGAGTTCGCGATACAGTCGTTCACTAAGGAACGGTATCGTTGGTGCCGAAAGCAGGCAGACATTAACGAGCGCATTGTACAGTTCAAGATAGGCGCGGAACTTGTCCGGAGTATCGCCCGAGGCCCAATATCTGCGCCGACAACGGCGGACATACCAATTCGATAATTCGTCTTGAACGAATTCATCTATGGAGCGACAAGCGCGGGTTATGTCATAGGCGTCCATCGCAACCGTGACCGTCTTTTTGAGACTCTCAAGGCGCGACTGCAGCCACAGATCAATCTCTGCCGGCTCGCCTGCGAGTTTTTCGAGCAGTTTTTTCAAGTCGCCGCCCGTCTCACTGGCGGCGCGATCCTTGAGATTGTCGATATTTGCATAGATCGCGAAGAAGGCATAAGTATTCTTCAGCGTATCCAAAAACTTGCGTTGTGCTTCGGCGATACCTTCGAGATCCATCCGCGTGACTTGATGCGGCTGATTGACGGTCAACAGGTACCAGCGCAGAGCATCGGCGCCGTATGTATTCACGATTTCGAATGGATCAAAGGTGTTCTTCAGCGACTTCGACATCTTCTTGCCCTTTTTGTCGAGAATGAAGCCGATCACGACGACATTCTTGTAGGCAGGCTTGTCAAATAGCAGCGTGCTTATCGCAAGCAGTGAGTAGAACCAGCCGCGCGTTTGGTCGGTGGCTTCCGAGATGAAGTCAGCAGGGAAGTTCTGCTCGAACATTTCTCTATTCTCGAACGGATAATGGAACTGGGCATACGGCATAGCGCCGGAATCAAACCAGACGTCGATTACTTCCGGTTCGCGTACCATCTTGCCGCCGCATTCACACTTTATGTCAAGCAGATCAACATGCGGTTTGTGCAGATCCAAATCCGCCGGCGCGTTCGTAGCCATCTTGCGCAACATCGCCACCGAATCAACCGCTTGGACTTTCTCGCACTCCTGACACACCCACAGATTGAGCGGCGTACCCCAGTAGCGCTCGCGCGATAACGCCCAATCGACGTTATTCGATAGCCATTCACCCATCCGCCCGGTGCCGATCTCTGACGGCACCCAGTTGATTTCGCTGTTACGCGCCAGCAGGCGTTCCTTGTTCTCGGCGGTTTTGATGTACCACGACTTGCGGGCGTAGTAGATCAATGGTGAATGACAACGCCAGCAGAACGGATACGAATGCTCGTAGATCTCTTTCTTGAAAAGTATTCCGCGCTTATCCAAATCCTTGATGATGATCGGGTCCGCGTCTTTGATGAACTTACCCGCGTAGTCCGTGACTTCGGGCGGGAATATGCCATCGGGACCTACCGCTTGTATCACAGGAAGACCATACTTGAGCCCGACCGAGTAATCGTCAGCGCCAAACGCCGGCGCCATGTGCACTATACCGGTGCCGTCTTCGAGCGTGACGAACTCCGCGAGCGTGACAAAGTAGATCTTGTCGTACTGGCCCTCGAAATATGGGAAAAACGGCTTGTAGGCTGTATGCTCAAGAGTCTTGCCTTTGAACTTATCGAGCACAGTGAACTCGCCGCCCAAAACACGGCTGGCAAGTGCCTCGGCAAGTATCAATTTCTCATCGCCGAATTGCACCTTGATATAGTCGGCGTCGGGAGCAACTGCCAAGGCAACGTTGGAAACCAACGTCCAGGGCGTTGTGGTCCAGACGAGAAACTTCGTACCTGGTTCGTCAGTTAACTCCGCGCGGACGAATATCGATGGGTCCTTGACATCTTCATAGCCTTGCGCGACCTCGTGCGACGACAGACCGGTACCGCAGCGCGGACAATAGGGGAGTATCTTGTGTCCCTTGTACATCAAGCCGCGATTGTAGAATTGTGCCAGGATCCACCAGACGGATTCGATATAGTTGTTCTCACAGGTGATGTAAGGTTTATCCAGATCGAGCCAGTAGCCGGTGCGTTTGGTCAGGTTGTCCCAATCGGTTTTGTACTTGAACACCGATTCGCGACACTTTCTGTTGAACTCGGCGATACCGTACTTCTCGATCTCGCTCTTATTCTTCAACCCCAGCTGGGTTTCGACCTCGATTTCCACCGGCAAGCCGTGAGTATCCCAGCCGGCTTTGCGCTCGACCAGAAATCCCTGCATCTGCTTGTAACGGCAGACCATATCCTTGATAGTTCGGGTGATGACATGATGTATACCCGGACGGCCATTGGCTGTCGGCGGGCCCTCATAGAACGTAAAGCGCGGCGCATCCTTGCGCAGTCGCAGTCCCTGGTGGAATGTGTCTGCCTGGTCCCAATACTCGAGGACTGCTTCCTCAAGTTTCGCTAAGGAAGCGTCGGACTTTAACTCATCAAACTTCAAACTGTCATCCTTTCAACCACTTTGGCAATCATCTCGGTCATTAACGGCTCGGTCTTGTTGGCGGCGGCCAGAATCAATTCATGGCTGCACGGATGCAAATTGTCCGCAAGTCCCATGTCGGTAACTATCGACACCCCGAGAACCTTCATACCTTGGTGGCGAGCGACAATGACTTCGGGCACTGTCGACATGCCGACGACATCCGCGCCCATCGTACGCAACATTCGATACTCGGCGCCGGTCTCAAGATTCGGTCCCGTGACCGCGACATAGACGCCGCGCATGATTCGATAACCCAGGTCGAGGGCGGTTCGTTCCGCTAAATCAACGAGATCCTTATCGTAGCAGTTGTACATATCCGGGAATCGTGGTCCCATGCGCTCGTCATTTGGTCCGATTAGCGGATTCTGTCCCTGGAAATTGATATGGTCGGTTATTAACACCATCTCACCAACACGGAACTGCGGATTCATTCCACCGGCAGCATTGCACACAATAAGCACTTTGACACCAAGCTGCTTCATGATGCGTACCGGAAATGTCACCTGCTCCATGTTGTAGCCTTCATAGAAATGAAACCTGCCTTGCATGGCGACAACGCTTTTCCCGCTTAGCCTGCCAAAGATCAATCTCCCGGCGTGGCCCTCAACGGTAGAGACCGGAAAGTGTCTTATCTGCTGATAATCGATCACCGTTTCTTTTTCGATGCGTTCGCCGAGGCGCCCGAGACCCGTACCCAGGATTATTCCGATCGGCGGTTCCGATTTGGTCTTATTGCGAATAAACTCTGTTGCTTCTGATATCTTGTCCATCAGGTTCATTTGATTTTCCTATCTCGAATCGTCTGTGCCGGCGCTGAGCATCTCTACGTTGGCAGCGACCTCGGCTAAGTTCTCGCTCTGCGATTTTTCTTCCAGCAATTTGCGGTGTGTATCGATGAGGGAACGCAGTTCTGCCACGAATCGCACCTTTTGCATCTTTAATGACGCCAACTCGAACTTCATTGTTTCAACTTCACTCAACGCTTTCTGCTTCATTTCAACGCAGACTGTTTCTGCTTCGCGAATCTGGATTTCGGTCGAGCGGTCGGCTGCTTTGCGTTTTTCTTCAGCTGCCTGCTGGGCAGTCAACAGAGTCTCCTTGATTGACTTTTCGAGGTTCTGGAACTGCTTCAGCCTTTCTTCCTGCGACAATATTTGGCGTTGCAAGGCGTTATTGGCGTCAATCAAGCGCTCCAGTTCTCCGGCAATCTCGTTGAGTACGTTCTCAACTTCCATCGGGTTGTAACCGCGAAGCTTCTTCTCGAACTTCACGTTCCGCAATTCCACCGGAGTCATAGCCATGTTATCAATTCCTTTCAACTACGTTTGTCACAACTTGTGACTGCCCTGATTAGTCGCTTTCATCAACGCTCGCCGAATAGTGCGCGGCCGATGCGGATCATCGTTGTTCCTTCGGCAACCGCGATTTCCCAGTCGTCGGTCATCCCCATCGAAATCTGACTGAAGTCGGTAGCTTCGGGATGTCCGGCCCTGATCGAGTCGAACAGTCCGCGCAACTCAACGAATGAAGCACGGATGATTGACTCGGTATCCACAAACGGCGCCACAGTCATCAAGCCGTTCAGGCGCACACTCTTGAATTTCATCACTTCGGCGGCGATCCGCTCGGTTTCTTCGGGCTGCAAACCATACTTCTGCGGTTCGCGGCTGCAGTTGACCTCAAGCAGAATCGATATGATCTTCTCCTGCCGGGCGGCTTCGTCATCAATAGCTCGTGCAAGTTTCAGTGAATCGACTGATTCGATCATGTCAAACAAATCTACGGCAGCTTTGACCTTGTTGGTCTGCAAATGGCCGATCATATGCAGCCGGTAGTCTCGAACTGCACCGGCGAATTTGTTCTGCGCCTCCTGTACCTTACTCTCGCCGAATAACGACATTCCCGCAGCGACTGCTGCCTTGATATCGCTAAGCGGTCGAGTTTTGGATACTGCGACCACTGTAATTTCTGCCGAATTTCGACCGCAACGTGCCGCAACCTCTTCGAGGCGCGCCATAAATTCGCGGCAATTTCGGCTGACTGAAGTGTCGCCGGCCATAGTAACAGGGCATTATATAAGGCTAATCGGTGTGATGCAACGAAAAGATTGGTGTGGTCTTTCGATCAAGCAGTTTGCGGATGAAAGCGTTCTATGGAAGATTGCGGACTGTCGGCGGGTTCTTACAGATACTCTTGAACCACCGATTGGATATCAACCATCTTAAATGGTTTATGGATAAATCCGTTGGCAAGTCCCGAGACAACCTGCCCTTCAGCGGTTCCGACATTGTATCCGGAAATGACAACTACCGGGACCTCCGGATGTTTGCTCTTGATGGCCGTCAGCAACTCTGTTCCCGACATACGGGGCATTTTGAGGTCGGTAATCACCAATGAGAACTGCTCTTCGTCGAGCAATCGAAGCGCCGATTCGCCATCATTGGTTACCCGGCTTTTAATATCATAGACATCCAGCATCTCTGAAAGCAGAGTTGCCATATTGGGATTGTCATCAACGATAAGAATTTCGCGCTTTGCCATCTGGATTTTTTGCAATACCAATTCTTGCCCCAATATCTTTTTCGACAAAGGACGTGAGAAAATTCAGGAGATTATCCATGCCGGCGTGGGTTTTTGCGGAAATAGAGAAAGTATGCGCGGGAGGGAAGTTCAGGTCGATCGAGGGAATTTCCTCAATCGAAATCAGGTCTGATTTGTTAAGTATCAGAAGGCGAGGAACTTGCCCTGCACCGATTTCATCGAGCACTTCGTTAGTTTTCTCATAGTGCTCAATGGCATTCGGATGAGAAATATCCACTATATGCAGCAAGAGATCGGCATAGCGGACCTCGTCAAGCGTCGACTGGAACGAAGCCACCAGTTCATGCGGAATCTTCTGAATAAACCCGACGGTATCCGATATCACTATGCGGTACTTGCTGTTAAGCGGCAAGAACCTCGTGACGGCATCGAGTGTACAGAACAACAGGTTGTCCGCCCAGACGCCCGCCTTCGTTAAGTGGTTGAATAATGTGGACTTACCGGCGTTGGTGTAGCCGACGAGGGCGATCTTGTAGACGTCCTGTCGTCGCTTGCGTTGCGTTGCGCGTTGGCGATCGACCTTTTCCAGTCTTTCCTTCAGTGTTGCTATTTTGGTCTTGATTATCCGGCGGTCAACTTCGAGCTGTGTTTCGCCGGGGCCGCGTGTTCCGATTCCGCCAACTTGCTTACTGAAATGCGACCACATGTTTGTTAGTCTCGGAAGCAGGTACTGCAGCTGCGCCAACTCTACCTGAATCTTGGCTTCGCTCGTCGTTGCGCGCTTGGCAAAAATGTCGAGAATCAAATTGCCCCGGTCAATGACTTTGACTTCAAGCTCTTTCTCAAGATTCCGAACTTGCGCGGCCGAGAGCATATCATCGAATACAATTAAGTTTGCGCCTGTTGCTTCCTTCATCGACTTCAGCTCGTCGACTTTTCCTGTACCTATGAAGGTTCTGCTGTCCGGCATTGGGCGCTTCTGGGTGATAGTCCCGACCACCTTAGCTTCTGCCGAATAGACCAGTTCCTTCAACTCTCCGAGGGAGTCGCTGAAAGTGCGATCGTCGATCTTGCCAAATTGCACACCGACAACAATGGCGAGTTCGCTGGCCCGCTTGACTTCGTGAGACTTCGGTTGCATCAGGATGTGTGGAATTTCTCTTCGGAGGTCAATTCGGCATACTTGCCGCGGTCTTCCTTGCGGACATTTCCTGTTGGTACTTCTCGAATCAGGTAATGGCTTCGCTTATCCGGTGCCTTGACCGAAAGCGTGTCACCTGCTTTGACTTCGTGTGAAGCTTTGGCGACGCGGCCATTGAGGTCGACCGCTCCGCGATCACAGAGTTCCTTGGCCAGAGCGCGTCGCTTGAAGATGCCGGATTTATTAAGGAATTGATCGAGGCGCATTTATATTCCACGCAGATCGATATAGACACGATCCTTCATTTCATCAACGACTTGAGCGATGACTTCCGAGGATTTCTGCCGGCGGGCATATTCCTTGAGCATATCGTAGTCGTCAGTGAGTGAGACGGGCCGTTCGTCGCGTTTATCAAGCAACTTGATGATGTGCAGACCTTCTTCGGACCAAACAGGGTGTGACAGTTTACCAATCTCCAAATTGACCAAGCCGCTTTTAAATTCTTCAGGCAACTCCGCCAATGCATACCAGCCCAACTCGCCAAAATTGGCACGCGTCTTATCGTCGGTCGAGTGCTCCTTGACCAGAGTGCCCCAATCTTCACCGGCGTTAACTCGCGCTGTTAAAGACTCGGCTTCTGCATAGACACGGCTGCTGTCGGTTCCCGAAGACTTCTCCAGTAGCAGGATATGCTTGGTGTGGAAAGATTCTTCGGCTTTTCCGACCAGTTTGATGATGTGATAGCCAAACGAGGTATGTATCACCGGAGAAACTTCGCCGGGGTTCAGCGCCAGAGCGGCTTTTTCATATTCCGGAACCAAATCGCCTTTGCGAAACGTCCCGATATCGCCGCCGCCTTCAGCCGAGGGATCCTCGGAGAATTGTTCCGCCAGCAGCTCGAAGCTCTCGCCCTGGTCGATTCTTGCGCGCAAAGCTTCCGCCTTCAGTCTAAGCGAATCGGAAATCTGCGGTGATGCGGTTAGCTTGAGCAGCAGGTGCGCCAGCTTGATCGATTGCGGGTGCGGCGGAAGACTATCCCGATAGGCTGAATAAAATTTCTCGACCTCACCGCGTGTTACAGAGACTTTGCTCAATAGCTTCTGAACCAGGCGATCCTTAATTAATTGATCATGTATGTCAATTCGCAGCTTATTACGCAGGTCGCGCATCGTGTAGCCTTCAGCCGCCAATTGCATCTCAAATTCCTGGGTTGAACGAAATCGATTTCGTAGTTCCTGCATGCGTTCTTCAAGCGCTTCGTCAATTTGTTTCTCACTGACGACAATCGAGGTGTCTTCCTTCGCTTTAATCAAGATCAGCCGATCATTGATCATTTGGCGAAGCAGTTCTTCCTTGAAAATCGCTTTCTGCTCGGGAGACTTCAGTTGGTCCGCGGCCTGCGTCTCATACATCTCCAACTGAAACTGCAGCTCCGAGGCGAGAATGACGCGATCGCCAACGATCGCAACGATTTTGTCAAGCTGCTCCCACCCAAAAGCCGGGGCTGCCACAGCCGCCAGGCATGACAACATCAAAATGATTTTAGCTTTTCGCAGCATACTTCGCCTTGTCAATCGACTTCTCGAGAACGTCGACAAAGATCTCGATCGAGCTCTTGTCGCGTCGCTGTTTCAACCAATCAACCGTCGCGCTGGAGCGCTTGAGATCAAGTATGCGCGCCTGCACCTGCGACACGACCTGGTCGATCGGGAGAATTGTCGGTTGCTTCACGTCCACTACTTTGATTACTGAGTATGTTCCTTCATCGTTGATCACAATATCAGAAATCTTGTTTAACGGCACCTTAGCACCTGCCTCCCAAAGACGCGGATAGCGCGATTTCTGGACGAACCCCAAATCGCCTTTGGCAGCCTTCATGCCGGCACGAATCGTGTGTTGAGCGGCGAGCGCACCAAAGTCCGCACCACCACGCAGCTCTTCGATCACCGGCGCCACGAGTTCAGCCGTGGCCATTTGGATTTCCATTATGTGATATTCCTGCGGTACGGTAAACTCGCTGATATTGGAATTGTAGTATTCAGAAATCTCGTCTTCCGTGACGTTTACTTGCTGGCCGATCACCTGACGTGTGAATTTATCGACCATCAGACCCTCGCGGAAATCAGCAACACGTTTCAGATATTCTTCGCTGTCTTGTATGTTGCGCTTCTCCGCTTCGTATTCGACGATGTTTCGCAACTCAAGCTGAAAGATCGCCTTCTTCATCGCACGCTCGTCGTCAAATCGCGGGCGTGAAGCATCCGGAACGTCAGCCAGTTTGTTGATGTAACTTTCTACCGTTAATTCACCGCCGGTGTAGCTGGCGATGATCATCTGCTGTTCAAATGGCTTGAGTAGGTCAAGATTGGGAAAATAGTTGTCAGGTCGCTTTGCGCTGCCTAACGTCGCCGGATAGTACATATTCAGGCGTTCCAATAACATTGCGGTAGCTTCCGGATTAATCTGTACGGCTGCTTTCTCTTCCATTTTGCGCAGGAATACGTCTTCGGATTCCATCGCTCTCCGGCTGATCAGAGCCTGCTTGATGAACGGTTGAAGTTCAGCGTAGGGTCGAAGTTCAACTTCGCGGATTTCCAATAGCCGAACGACGTGATAACCAAACTCGCTCTTGAGTGGACCGACAGTCTCACCAACAGCCAATTTGAATGCCGCTTCGCGAAATTCGCTTATGACATCGGTGCCCCAGTTCAACCAGCCCAAATCTCCGCCACGAACGGCCGACGATTGATCAAGCGAAATCAGCCGGGCAATTGACCCGAAATCAGCGCCATTATTGAGTTCGCGCACCACGCTGTCGGCTTCCGCCTGCGTGGCCACGAGTATGTGGACAATATGCCGTTCCTCTTTGAGTTTGTCGTAGAAGTCACGAATCTCGTTCTCCGTAACTTCAGCGCCCGGTGCGACATCTTTGCGATAAATGGCATCAAAGAGGAAATTTGCTTTCTGGGTCGTAATCAGCTGTTCAACTTCCTGATCATTTGCCAGCCCGGCTTCATAAGCGCCCTTAACCAACAACTTGTAATCGATCACCGAGTCAATTGCAGCGCGTTTGGCTTCAAATTCATCGGCGTAGGTTTCAAATGTCCAGCCGCCTTTGTCGAAGAAATCGTGAATGATCGTAACCGGGATTTTCTCCCCGTCAACAACCGCGACAGTTGAACCATCATCGCCGCCGCAACCAATCGCCAAAAGAGTCACAATTGCCAGTGCAGTGAAATGCAAAACGTGTTTTTTCATGTCTATCCTCATAGTGCTTATATTACAAACCAATTAGCGGAATGATCCATCCGAAGCTTACTAACTAACGCTAAACCGACAAAGCAAGCAACAGTTTTCTGACCGCTCCCAAAGGCCGTTCTTGACCATCAGGGAACTCTGAGCGGATAATGAACCCTTCGGAGGAGTCGAACTCCAGTCGGTCGGGTGCCGCCATTCGCAGGCGCTCGATTTGCGCTTTGGTCGGCAATTCACCCTCGCCATAAACAAGCGTCAACCGCCCGTCGCTAAAGCGAACCCGGGCAATGCGATTCCGGCGCGCCGAAATGTTCAATGCCATCAAATCTATCAGGTTCTGCGTTTCTTCGCCAAATTTGCCGAAACGATCGGTCAATTCGGAAGCGACCAGATCCAGGTCTTGTTCCGACTTGGCGTCGGCGATCTTTCGGTAGATGTCCACTCGTTGCCGTGTCTCTTCGATGTATGACTCCGGAATAAAAGTGTCGCAGTCGACGTCAATTTTCACTTCAAAGTCGCTGTCGGCAACTTCACCCTTCAGCTCCGCGACCGCTTCCTCAAGCAGACGGCAATAGAGATCGAACCCGACCTCTTCAATAAAACCGTGTTGTTGGGCTCCCAGCATGTTGCCGGCACCGCGAATTTCGAGATCTTTCATCGCCAAATGGAATCCTGAACCGAGGTCGGTGTGCTGTTCGATCGCTTTTAGGCGTTTTCGGGCTGTATCGGTCAACTGCTTGACCGGTGGCACCAGCAAATAGGCAAAGGCCCGCTGTTGCGACCGGCCCACTCGACCGCGCAGCTGGTACAACTGCGCCAAACCGAATCGATCTGCGCGATTGATAATGATGGTGTTAACCGAAGGGATATCAATGCCGGATTCAATGATGGCACTGGACAGTAAAACGTCATAATCGCGTTTCAGAAATCCCAGCATCACATCTTCCAATTCGTGCTCGCCCATCTGTCCATGAGCGACACCGACCCGGATATGCGGCAGTAATTTGACGAGATAACGATGCATCGACTCGATGGTCTCGACTCGGTTGTGAACGAAGTAGACTTGTCCTTGTCGGCCAACCTCAAAATTGATCGCTTCATAGACTATTTTCGGGTCGAATTCGGCAATCTCGGTCACAATGGATTGGCGGTCCTTCGGAGAGGTATTGATCAGCGACATGTCACGCGCACCAAGCAGCGACATCTGCAGCGTGCGCGGAATCGGTGTTGCGGTCAATGTCAAACAGTCCGCCATTTGCCGAAGGTGTTTCAGCCGTTCTTTGTGTGCCACACCGAATCGCTGTTCTTCATCGACGATGATCAATCCGAGATTGGGTATTTGCAAATCTTTCTGCAGAAGCCGATGCGTGCCGATGATAATGTCGACATTGCGGGCCAGGAGTTCCTTGATCGTTTCCTTCTGTTCCTGTCGGGTGCGGAAACGCGACAGCATCTCAATTCGCACCGGAAATTGTCCCAGCCGCCGCCTGAAAGTTTCCAAATGCTGCTGCGCCAGAATCGTAGTCGGCACAAGAACCGCGACTTGTTTTCCGCCGGCAACTGCCTTGAGAGCGGCACGAATCGCCACCTCGGTCTTGCCGAACCCGACGTCTCCACATATCAGCCGGTCCATCGGCGATG
Organism: Candidatus Zixiibacteriota bacterium; assembly: GCA_963205155.1. Classification (GTDB taxonomy): domain Bacteria; phylum Zixibacteria; class MSB-5A5; order CAIYYT01; family CAIYYT01; genus JADJGC01. The sequence continues at coordinate 17,847 of CAUJJY010000147.1, forward strand.
TGTTGACCATATCGCGTTTGACCGCCTCTATGGCACTCAACTGGTCGACTGTCTCTTCAAACGGGAAGGAGGCTTCAAGCTGCCTCATCCAGTCGTCGTCAGGCGGGAAGGCCATTCCCGGCTTGGCTTTGCGAGCCGCGTAAAGCGCGATCAGCTCTTCCGCCATATCGGCAATCGCCTTCTTGGTGCGTGCTTTGACCTTCTCCCAACTCTTACCGCCGAGCTTGGTGAGCTGTGGAGCGCCTTCCTTGCCGACGTATTTTTGGACGCGGGCAAATTCCTCAATAGGGACATACAGCTTGTCGTTGTCGGCGTATGCGATGAGCAGACACTCGCGTCGGCGTGCATCGATCTTGATCTCTTGCAGCCCCCGGTACCGGCCGATCCCGTAATCGACGTGAACAACGTAATCGCCGATATCCAGCGCGTTGTATGAGCTAATTGCCTGGCCTTCCTTGAACTTGCGACGACGGTGCCGAATTACCTGGCGTTCGAAGATTTGGTGGTCTGTCAGCACAATTGTTTCTGTGTCGGGA
>CAUJJY010000148.1 GCA_963205155.1 Candidatus Zixiibacteriota bacterium
GCACGACGATACCGGTCTGCTTGGCGTGACAGAATCCAATGCGTGTGCAAACTCCCTGGTCTCCTCCGCTATGTTCCCAGACCCATTGACCATCGAAATTGGCGCGACGCCAGGTGAGTCCCTGTTGGCTGGCGATCACCGGATAGTGTTGTGTTGTGATGGTATCGACCGTCGCGGAATCCAAGACTTGAATCGTATCGATGCGGCCGTGCTGCAAGTGGGTGAGCAGATGGCGAGCCAGTTGCGGAGCGCTGGAACGAAGCGTCCCGGCCGGATAGTCGGCATAGCCGAACTGCCCCAGTGGTTGATACTGGGTGCCGTTCCAATGATACGGCATCGCGATGTTTGAGGTATCGAGTCCGGCGATAAACCAATGGGAATTGTTCATTCCCATCGGAGTGAAAAGCGAGTCGCGGCAGTAGTCAGCAAACGGCACTCCGGAAATGACCTGCACCAGGTAACCGATCAGAACGAAGCCATGATTGCAGTAGTTCCAGGCGCTTCCCGGCGACCAGGTGTGAAAGTTATCGGCGGAATCGTAGAATTCGCCTCCGGGTACGAAGTAGGCGGCGACATAGTCTTCGAGCAGGAATGGCGTGTCGCCATAGACATAGGTGGAGTACATCACGGTCCAGTTGTCTTTGAGGCTCGAGGTGTGGCTAAGCAACATACGGAAGGTGATGGGCAGATACGGAAAATTCGGATTGACAACGCTTATCGGCATGTAATCGTTGATGTCGTCATCGAGATCAAAGTGACCGTTCTCCCAAAGCTTCATCAGGGCCATGCCGGTAATAGTCTTGGAAACGGAAGCGAGCATGAAGAGGGTGGTGTCGGTGACTTCAATATTGGCGGCGATGTTGGCATAACCGTAGGCACCCTGCCACGCGATTCCTCCATCCCGGACGATACACGCGGAAAGGCCGGCAATGCAGCTTTGGTTCATAGTCGCGACAATGAACGAATCGAGATTGCTATCGACGGATTCGTTGGCCGGAGAGCTAAGAGATTTCGTTTCGGTGATGAGCGAACTGTCACTGGGCGTTATTCTGAGTCTATCGCGGTCGGCAAGGTCAGATACCGATGTATCCGTTGGTGCAATTGTGAAAACAAGAAATGAGATGACCGCGGCGACAGTCATTAGCGACAGCGGCATAGGCAACTCCTCCTGCAGTTCTCGAACCCGGCGGCGGCGATGGTTGAAGAACTGTGACTACAGTTAGTAGACGAGAACTTGGAGTTATTGTTCGATTATGATACCGGGATTTTTTTAATCAGAAGCCGGAGGAGCAGTCATACTCCTCCGGTTTGCGATTTGAATGTCGGACCTCTATGGGCAGGCTGCACAGGGGGCGGCGCCGCCGGAGAAGATGTAGTTGATTAGATAGACGGCGTCGGAGATGGTGACCATTCCGCTGCAGTCGGCATCACTGGCTGCAAGCGGGACGGGTGCCGCTCCACCAGCAAAGATGTGATTGATTAGAAGTACAGCGTCGGAAATTGTAACTATGCCACTGCCATCGGCATCGCCACAGACGTAGTCTGAGTACTTGAAAATGAATGATGTCGGGTCACCAACGCCTTCCGAAGAACCAATAACGACCAGCCCTCCTGGCTGTGTTTTGTTCGCACCAGAGACCCACTCTGCTGTGCCGCCCTCTCCTGAGTACGTTTTTGTCCAGCGAATGATCCCATCCGGGCTGTACTTGCGAATATGCATATCACTGGCAAGAACGTCAATATCTCGATCGATCAGTCCCGCAGCAAAGATCTCACCATTCGCTGTGATTTGAAGGTGTCCCGGTCCGTCGATGAGATGCGCAGGTCCATCGACAATATCCTGCCATAGAAAATCGCCCGCGCTCGAATACTTAATCACCGCCCAGTCACCTCCCGCCGTCCAGTCAAAGCCGACATTCACCGTAGCCCCAAGCACGATATTATCCGAATCGTCCAGCGCCATCATGCCAACGAAACAACTTTTACCCGGATTAGGGTCATACTGCCTGACCCAGAGAGTGTCGCCGCTGGGATCATACTTGATCAGCAAGATGTCGTTATCAATAGGAGCCTCTGAACTGATCATCAACTGAGCCAGCACAATGATATTGCCCTGATTGTCAACTTTTATTGAGCGGCCCTCATCGCGAGCGTAGAGGACACTGGGAAAGTCGCGCCGCCAGAGTTCATCACCCGCAGACGAAAACTTTATCGTTGTGATGCCTGTACTTGAATCGATTTTGGTGTGACCAGTCACATACAAATTGCCCTGCGAATCAGCCGCCATTTGCACTGCCCTGACATACATGAATGGCTCCGTTGCAGCGGATCGAAGCCACACGAATGTGCCATCGGAGTCGTATTTGGCGACCGCCCATTGCTGAACGTGTGAGTCTTCTCCCATGCTGCCACACAAGAAGAGGTTTCCGAACGAATCTAGTTGCCAGGCACTAACACTAATACTACCGCAGGTTTCATTGAAGGATTGGTCCCAAATGATATCGCCATCGGAGTTCACCTTTGTAACATTTGAACAGAGATCGAGGCCGGATACTCTAGATGAAGTGAGATACAAGTCTCCGTTCGAGTCTGCCAGGATGTCGTGCGATTGCTGCACTCCGAACTCATCACCCGGATAGGACTTAAACCAGAGCTTGTTTCCGTTAGAATTGTACTTCGCGAGAAGGATGTCATAGTCTCCAATAGACGAAAGCCCGGTAGCGGCTACGTAGATGTTGCCGGAAGCATCGACATACACATCGGTGGAATTGATCTCAGTGTAGCCTGAATCAGAAACAATGACTTCCCATTCAGTACGGGGTTGTGGCTGACCGTGCGACGGAGCGGCAAACAGCAGCCAAGTGCAAATAACCAGGATGAGCTTATACATTGTTAACTCCTACAATGAGAACCAGACGGATTGAGCTTCAACGGTTTTCGATTGAAGCTGTTAGCTTTGGAAAAATGCTTTCTTCAGATTGAGAGCATTTAGCTAAATCCGCAGAGCACTCCTGTCATTACAATCTTGAGCGGTCAATCTTGAGTTTCTTGGTGGCCGAGTATGTTTAAATATGCGAAATATGCCGACTCTTGTCAATGATGAAATCACTGGAACGGCTTCACCACCTAAAAAGCGGCAGTTGGTGGACTGCCGCTTCAAATATGAACTTGAGATTTTCGAATGTGTCGAAACCGCAGGGGTTTCGAACTACTTGAACAACTAAGTCAGGTACGCCCTAAGGCTGCGCGAACGCGAAGCGTGGCGCAGACGGCGTATGGCTTTTTCTTTAATCTGTCTCACTCGCTCGCGCGTGAGATTAAAACGGGCGCCAATCTCTTCCAACGTAAGTGCCTTTTCATGATTAAGGCCAAAGTAAAGATTGATCACCTCTGCCTCGCGCGGAGTTAGAGTGTCGAGCGCTTTCTCGATTTCCAATCGCAGCGACTGGTCGAGCAACGCTTCATCGGGAGCGGGCTGGAACTCATCTTCGAGTACGTCGATCAGACTGTTATCTTCCGACACCGAAAACGGCGCATCCAATGACAGATGCGAATTGGAAATCTTGAGCGTGTCGGAGACTTCCGCTTCGGAAAGCTCCAGCTCGTTCGCGATCTCTTCCGGCGACGGCTCACGGCCATACTCCTGCTCGAGCGACGAAGACACCTTGCCGATTTTGTGCAAGGTACCGACGCGGTTGAGCGGAAGACGGACAATGCGCGACTGCTCGGCCAACGCCTGCAGAATCGCCTGCCGGATCCACCAGACGGCATAGGATATGAACTTGAATCCACGCGTCCAGTCGAACCGTTTTGCGGCCTTGATCAGACCGATGTTGCCCTCGTTAATCAGATCCGCCAGCGACAGTCCCTGATTCTGATACTGCTTGGCCACGCTCACCACAAACCGAAGATTGGCTTTGGTCAAAGCCTCTAACGCCTTTTGATCACCTTCGTGAATCTTTTTTGCCAGGCGCACTTCTTCGTCGGCTGAAATAAGCGGAGTCTCCCCGATTTCCCGCAGATACAGATCCAAAGATCTGTCTTCATCCCGATACTTCTTTGACTGTCTCGCCAAAGTCAAACCTGTCCTCGTAAATTGTTATAGTTTATCAATTCCCGTTCTTATCCTCCCAAAACATGTTAGAGATTCTTGTACGTATCTTCTAAGATGGTTTAATGGCGAAATATTTAATATTACCGCGAATATCGTAACCGATCAGGGCGACGGCTTTGGTGCGTCCACTCAAAGTCTGTTTCAGGCTGTAAAAGGATTCCTTGGTCAAGACCGACTGATGGTCGATTTCAAACAGAATCGTTCCGGGACTGACGCCTTCGATATCGGCTTGGCTTCCGGGCTGGACATAGGTGACGATGACGCCGCCGTGATATTCGACGCCGTACTGCTCGGCGAGTTGCTCGGTAGCAGTTTCAACGGCCATACCGAACCAGGTATCAACCTGCGGATGCTCCGGTGAGCCGCTTTGTTGGGGCGTCTGTTGCGGCGGGAAATCCTGTGCCAGTCCCTGTTCGCGATCGCCGAGTGTGACGTTGAGCAACATTGGTCTTCCCTTGCGGAAAACCTGCATCTTGACTGTCGCTCCCGATTTTGCACCGGCAACGAGATACCGGAAATGATCCTGGTCATCAACCTGTGTGTCATTGAACTTTGTGATAATATCGCCACTTTCCAAACCACCTTCGGAAGCCGGTGAATCGGGACGAACTTCGCGCAAAAATACTCCACGGGCATTTGGCAGGCCATTGGCTTCAGCCTGAATTGGATCGAGATTATTCAGAACCACACCAAGCCAGCCACGCTCGATTTTGGCGCCCTTAATCAGGTCGGGAAGTATCGACCGGACAAGATTGGCGGGAATCGCGAAGCCGATACCCGCAGACTGTCCAGTTGAGGTCGCAATTGCCGAGTTGATTCCGACGAGATAGCCGTCGAGATCGACCAGCGGACCGCCGGAATTGCCGGGGTTGATGGCGGCATCAGTCTGGATGTAGTCCTGATATTCCGGTGAATCGTCACCGAAATTCAGGCCGCGGCGTCCCTTGGCGGAGATTACGCCCACTGTGACCGTGCGGTCGAGTCCCTGTGACGGGAAAGGATTTCCGATGGCAATCACCCATTCGCCGACCTTAATCGAGTCGGAATCACCGAGCTCGATAGCAGGAAATCCGCCGCCGGCAACTTTCAGCACCGCCAAATCAGTCGACGGGTCCTCACCAATCAACTGCGCCTTGACCTGACGATAATCAGCGAGTGTAACCGTGATTTCTTTGGCACCGGCGATCACATGATGGTTGGTCAGGATGTAGCCGTCTTCGCGGAAGAAGAAGCCGGTACCCATCGAGACTTCGGTCTGATCATTGGGCGGATAGCCCCAAAATCTCATCCAGCGCTGCTGGTAGGGAGTCAATTTTTCGATGCGCTCGGCGCGGATATTGACAACCGCATCGCGAATGTTCTCGACGACGGCAACGAAGGGGGATTCACCATTGGCATTGATCGGATAGATCGATTGGCGCGGCGCGGTCGACCGGGCCAGTTGCGCTTGTTCCTGCGGCTCCGATTGGGCGATGTTGAGAAAGTTGGTGTTGCTGGAAATGATAAAACCGAAGATAACGCCGACGAGGGCAAAGAGCAGGAAACCGCTCCAGCGTCTTACTGAAGCTATATGTGCGACTCCCTTCACTCCGACCTCCTAATCCGCAAGACCAGTATCATAGCCATAAGTCATTTCCTTGTCAAGGATTTTCTGGATGTGAATTGCTGACATGTCAACAAAAACTTGTTAAAGTCAGTAATAGTTCCGGCTGTTTTGCAGTAATTTCCTAAACGCTTGCCGCGCAAGCATCGCTAACAGTCTCTAACTTGTACGTCGCCAAATAGGCACCGTTGCAAAAATTGTGTTAGTGCTTGTTAATCCCCTCAGTTTTGTCACTTTATCTGCAGATTTGTTTGCGTCGAGTATCAAACGACGCGTTTTACTGATTAGTAAAACCAATTCCGCTGCTCGGTCCGACTAACAAACCGCCGACATTAGCCGATATTGGACATATAGAAAGGCACTTACCGATTATGCAGAAATTTCTACTGACCATTATTTCCTTATTCGTTGCGGTTGAGACACTTGCGGCTGCTGAATTTCAATGGGAATTGACATTTCCAGAAAGCGAAGCGCCTTATTTCGTCCGGATAGACTCAACCGGTAACGTATATGTGATTGGCCGTTACTATGTGGCATCGCCGGAGAATGCAGAAGTGTTCGTCAAGAAGTATCTTCCCGACAACACTCTGGTCTGGAGTGATACGACCTCCGGCACCGACATGAAGCTGCCGATTGCCGCACAAGTTGATGCCCAAGGCAATGTCTACGTGCTCGCTCAATACGCTTATCAGAATGTTTCGCCAATAGTCGTCTATCGCTTCAACGGGCTTACGGGAGATGTTGACTGGGATGAGTCCTTTCTTCCCGCAGGCAATTTCAAGCAGTCAGCCGCACGCGACTTGGTGATCGACGCAAACGGGAATGTCGTAGTTTGTGCTAACTTCACAGTCGATAACCCGGCACAGCCACAACGTTTTGATGTCCGATCGTTTCTATTGCGTTATTCATCGGGCGGCTCCCTGCTCTGGCAACGGGAGGATGCCCTTGCGGAACCCAGTGTTGGTTTCGAACGACTTGGGACTGCTGCCAACACCATCTATGTGGTTGGTACCGCACTGGCACAGAACAACGATATTGATGGCTTTGTCGCCGGCTACAATCTAAACGGTGACTCACTTTGGACAGAATATTCAGGTCTTGATCCGCAAAACAGCGTTTCTGTTCAGGGGCAAGCGGTTGGCGGCAGTGGAAATCTTCTCGCGGCTTTCACTAATCTGAACAATTGCTCTTTCAAGAAGTTCAGTCCGACGGGGACAGTGTTGTATCACAAAACCAGTCCGTGGTTGGGATTCAGTGTCACAAATGGGATATGTTCCGGCTTCGGCGATTTCTTTTTTTGGGTCGCTTATAACGCTGGAGGCCAGCAGCTACTTCAAGGGTACAATCCGTCTGGAAATTTAGCAGTTGATCTGGTGTTGGGAGATATAGCCGTCCCGTTTCCGATCAAGTTCAGCGGCACGAATACGCTTCTGTCATGGTCGCCGAGCAATCGGGCTGCTCAATATTCAATATACGGTAACCCGTTGTGGTTATCCGACGAGGTCTATTCTTCCGTTGGTGATTTCGTCTCAACCAATCAAGCTGCATCTTATTGGATTCTGTATGTCTATGACGATGTTATTCCTGATTTGCTTTACCGGAAGTTAGTAAGATACGATTTCTCCAGCGGCTGTGGAGATATCGATGGTTCCGGAAGTATCACAATTAGCGATGCGGTCTATTTCATAAACTACATTTTTGCCGGCGGTCCCCTGCCCAAGGACAAGTACCACGGCGACCTGGATTGCACCGGAGGGGCTTACATCGGCGACATAGTGTACCTCATCTATTATTTGTTCGCCTCTGGCCCGGAACCCTGTGCCGGTTGTCCGTAGTTGCTTCCATAGCGTCTTAAGCTACAATCCCAGCGCCCTTGCCCTATGCAAATCAGGTCGGACGATTTCGGCCTGGAGATTTAGTATTGACAATATCGGTCAATATAGTTATTTTTATATCAGATAATCACTCATAACTCATACATCGCAAACTCTCTCTTAACGAGCGCGTCATTGCGGCCTAACCGGTAATCCGTCCGCGCGAAGCGCACAACCCGGAGGTCCTCGTGGATAGAAAACTCCTCCTTGGGGCTACGTTTTTTGTTGCAATCGCGGCACTCCTGTTAACTTCCGTTGCGGGCATTGCTTCACCACAAAGCCCAAACACGGGATTGCCCTGCAATTCTTTGTGCATTGCACCCGACAACGGGCTCGGCACTGCTGATTTGCCGGCGCTTTGTTCATACGTGGCGCTACTCGACGGAATGCACATTGTCGATGGACTTCCGCCGGGCACAACAATCGAGGTCGATCCGGTATTGACGGGATTTGGCGGAATTGTCCGCACCCCCGGTGGAGCGCTGGGAGGCGAGATTCTTCAGTTCAATGCTTCACTGCTAATGCAACTTCAAGGTACGGGGGCACTTCTTGGTTTCTCCCGGAATGTCAACATCCCTGTAACAGTTGAGATTCATAATGGCCCGCGCGTACCTGCGACGTCGCCGCAATCATTTCCCAGCGAATTACGCAAACTCCAGGGTCAAATAGTCGGCGACCCTGATTTTGATTTACTGCGCATCACCGCCGGCAATGATTTCGGGTTGCCGAGCCCCGGGCATACAACTTTGACTCTACAGCCCGGCGGTGGATGGGCTGTTGACAGTTTCTTCGACATCACTTACCGCATTGACTTCATCGGCAGGCCCGGCGGGGCAGTTGCAGGCATGTCCGGTTCGACTACTGGTGTGTGCACACTTAGTCAGGGATTCCACTATTGGGTACCGGCCGATGGTCACAAGATGCATTTTCCGCAACTTCCCGATCCGAGCGGATGGGATGTCTATGGTGTCGCCCCGATGGTTCTTGGCGATGATTGGCAATGCTCGCAGACCGGTCCCGTTGAGGATATTCATTTCTGGGGGTCATGGCTCGATGACAATGTCGGCGCGATCACCAGCTTTGACATTAGTATACGGGAAGACGTTCCAGCGGGTATAACGACTCCATATAGTCATCCCTGATCGTTGTTGTGGCAGAGAACCGTAACTGATTTCTGCATTTTACCTGTCTCTCCGCCCACCACGGAAGGCTGGTATGATCCCTTTACTGGAATTGTCCTTGCCAACAATCACCTGCAGTATTTCCAGTATGATGTACATTTGGATACCGCTGACTGGTTTGTTCAGAATGTGGGTACCATCTACTGGCTTTGTATCACGGCAAATGTATCGACACCCGGAACTGCGTGGGGTTGGAAGTCGTCGCTGAATCACTTCAACGACGACGCTGTCTGGCAGCAGTTAATCCCGTCAACGTGCATTATGCCCGACAATGGCGGCGGAACTACCGATCTTCCCGCTCTGTGTCCTTACATCAACGTCAGTGGGACTTATGATATCATTGACGGACTGCCTCCGGGAACCGAGATCAATTCCCAAGGCCAGTTATCGAACTTCTTCAACATCACTCAATCCCCTGGCGGAACTCTGGGCGGCGAAGTCGATCAATTTATGGGCTCGATGTTACTGCAAATGACCGGGACCGGCACGTTGTCCGGGTTTAACCGGACCGTGAATATGCCCATCTCGTTCGGTGAAATGCACCACGGCCCGCGTGTGCCGGGAACACCCTTGCAGTCGTTCCCCAGCGACTTGTTTGGTCTTCAAGGACAACTGCCTCCGGGCGACCCGGACTTTGATCTGCTACGAATCACTGCAGGTACTGGTTTCGGCATGCCGAGTCCGGGACACACGACACTTACGAGGCTTCCGGGAGCACAGTGGAATGTAGATAGCTTCTTTGACATTACCTATCGAATTGACTTCGTCGGTTCACCGGGCGGTCCCCTTGCTGGTAGGTCGGGTTCGACAACGCAAACGATACGAATTCAACAAGGTGGACCAGTTACAGGCGCAGGTACTTGGACAGAACTTTTTGAGCCACCGGCGTTCGTGAATTCAATGGATCTGGCATTTGTGATCACCGGCGGAAGCGGGATATGTGATTGCATGCCCGGCGATGCAAATGGAACCGGCACTCTCACAATATCGGATGCTGTACACTTGATAAACTACATCTTTGCTGGTGGCCCAGCGCCGACGCCATATCCACTTTGTTCTGGAGACGCGAATTGTGACTGTAATGTGACCATTTCAGACGCCGTCTACATGATCAACTACATATTCGCAGGAGGTCCGGCACCTTGCGACTGCACCCAGTGGCTGGTCAACTGCGGTCCGCCGTTAAGATGATCAAGCCGAAATCATGATTGAGTATCGGGAGCCTGCGTCAAGCAGGCTCCCGTTTCATTTTTGTGCAACAAAAAAGCGGCATCCAATTAATGCAGAAACGTACTGATTGGAGTTGGATTGGAGAATTAGGCAGCTACTTCGCGGTGACGAAGTAGGCGCGGGAGTCGAGAGTAGAGAGCGTGAAATAAAGGCCTTCGTGGAGTTCCTCGGAGGTTGTGATAATCTCCTCATTTGTAAAGATATCAACCATCCGCACCTTGTTGCCCTTCATGCCAAATGCCTTGAGATCAACTTGGACAACTACCTTAGTCGGCATGACGCGCGAGCGACGGAAAATCTGGCTCGGCATCGAATTGAGAATATAAAGCATCGAGCCCTTTTCGCCCTTGTGCAGAAACACGCGGACGTTGGGGTGCGACGTTTGTATCGGGAACTTCACACCGAGATCTTCAAGAATATTATGCAGGAAATTCACCTTCATATGGTTTCCCTGCGATGAGATATCGAAGGTCAGCAGCACAATCTGGCCCTTAAACTTGTTGATGACCAGTCCGATGTTCTTTTTGGCATAAGAGGCGAGTTTCTTCGATTTACGCGCACTGGAATTGATTGAACCGAAGACGTAACTCGGGAACTTGTCCTTGCTGGTGACGACGGTTCCGATTTTGCCAAGAGCCTGTGTCTTGCAGTTGATGGCGTTCGCGAGAACTTCGCACTTGCCGAGATCAGAATTGAAACGCGGCAGAAGTCCAACCAGAATCAGGTTGGTGCCTTCCTTAGCCTTCTCGACGAGGAACTCCTGTTTCTCTTCATCCATGATTTCGGTGATCGGGACAATCAAGTGCTTGATGCCCTCGAAGGAGGCCGGGCTATCGAGATCGGGAATGATGAAATCCTGCTTGATGCGATCCAAATCACGGCCGATTTCCGGCATCGTGAATTCATTGAGTGTCTGGATGTAGCCAAATGGACCCGGATCTTCAAACAATGACAGCCAGTTATTCAACCGGTAGGCCGCCATACCGATGGTTGCCGGCTGGGTAAAACTGCCGACATCAATGGTCGTCAGCGAAGTCATATACTTGCGGACAACCTCAAAGGATTCCTGAATGGTTCCGTCGAGCGCCAGCGGTGAATCATACCAGTGATCGGTTTCGACGAACTTATATGTATTAACACCCTTGACTCCGCCCGCCAGGCTAAGCGTCAGGATATATTTTGTGGCATCTGCCGTGATTGGGAAATGCTTCTTGGTTGTGCCAAAATCGGTTGTCTGGTTGCCGAGCGAAATTGCCGACGCCCAGGGGAATTCGGAGTTGGCGCGCAAGTAGCGAACTTTTTGCAGCATGGCTGTCGAGGAACTATCCCAAGTAATCTGGACTGTCGGGAAGACTTCGCCTTCGGATGAGACGATCGGCGTCATTGGCGCTTGGCACGATTTATGGAACGCCAAGGTCTGATAGAAGAGCGGCTCGCACTGGAAGCTCTTGTACAGGTCTACCATGTGGGTCGCATTTTCGTTTATCAAGTATTCTTTGAAACGATACCAATCCATCAGCTTGGTGAAGGAAACATCCTTGGCGATGATGAAATCCTTAGGCGCCTTGACATCGGTAAATTCCGAGGCAGACTCGCCATAGGCAGAGTTCAGGCTCTTGATATCGCCATAACGTTTCTCCAGAAACTGCGGATACAGCACACCAGTGACGTGCGGGTTGTAATCGGACTTCCACGGGTACGGGTCGCCGCCAAAGTACGAACCCGCATCGAGTTCAACCAAGAACAATGGTCCGCGCGGATAGATATAATTTTTGATAATCTCGGTGAGGCCGTTGACGTAATGCTTAACAAAGTTCTGCATCTTCGGATGCGACAGCGACGGATAGCTAAACTCTGACAAACCGTTTGCCATTTGTGTCTGCGTGATCGCGCCGCGCGAATCGCAAGAGTAAATTTCGGGGTGCTTGTTGAGAAACGGAGGCATTCCGCCGTTAGGAAGTTCGGAAAACACCACTGGGCCGGGGCGAAGGAGGATCTTGAATCCAAATTCGCGAGCCAACTCGATGAAGACGATGAGGTCTTTAGCTTGATCGGTAAAACCGGAGAAATCGAACTCGCGATGGCTGTCTTCGTGGAGAGACCACGGTATCGCCGTGGATATCATACGGAAACCAGCGCGTCGTATGCGCTCGAAGCAGATCGACCAATATCGTTTATTTACCCTAAAGTACTGTATTTCAACAGCGTAGGGCAAATATTCTTCTTTGCCAATCGTGAATTTATGTCCGGTTACTGCTATCATGCCCTTAGCGAGCGGACATAGTAACACATAAACATCGCCAAGTCAATCAAATAATAGCAAAAGGCGAATATTCCTTTAAGATGTTAAAATACAGCGGCTTATTGAAATGCGACTAATTTAGGTGAGCAAACAAAAAAGCCCTCCGCATCAATGTGCGGAGGGCCTAAAATCAAGTCCCCAAGAGACTTACTTCATCAGCATCATCTTCTTGGTCTCAGTAAAGTCGTTGGCGGTCATCTTGTAGAGATAGATTCCTGACGCAACGGCATTGCCACGGTCATCAGTTCCGTCCCACTCGACGCGCTTATTGCCTGCAGTCAAGTACTCGTCAACGAGTGTCTTGACCTTTTGACCAAGGATATTGAAAACATCAATCCTTGTCTTGGCAGCGGTCGGTAGTGCGAAGTTAATCGACGTTGTCGGGTTGAACGGATTGGGATTGTTCTGATCAATTGAATATGTCTGTGGCAAGACTGGTCCATCAAATTCCTGTACGGGAAGCCTAATGTCCACCAGGTCCGCCGCATGAACATACTCCGGGCAAATTCCGTCACCGGTGGCGCCAGAAGCGGGGCTCAAAAGCCACGGTCCACCCGGAGGGAAGAAACTCGAATCAATCGTGATCAATGCCGGCACTGCTCCGGTCTTGGTCTGAAATTTAACAGTGAAAATGACTTGGGGATCATTACTAGCCGGAATTGGGTTGTCCGTATCAAAAGTGTAAGCACCTAATCCCACAAGTCCTATTGCGGTGTCGGACCTGTCAAACGATGCCGTAAAGGAATAAGGGTCAGTCGTCCAAGCTGGATTAATCACGGCTGAGTGGTACCGAATATTGCTTGGGCTACTCCATTTTAATCCCAACGTGAATGCAGCGATGGCTTCATCGGCGAAGAGGTAAACCGGCACATCAAAGATCTGACCAGGTGTCACAACTGGTACCACAACAGGCCCTATCCTTACAGTGTCTCGCGCATTGGCATCGAAACCACAGACTGTCGCGGAGCCAGCGACAAACGGCACAGCCAGAAGCAAGGCTACCACCGCCAAAAATAATTTGCTTTTCATTTTACCTCCTATCAAGGTCAATCAATCCAATTTCTTGTCCAGTGAAGTATCCTGTGTGCAATTCTCTCATTTCATTATGAACAATTGACGGGTTCCTCAGTAATAGCACACCTATACAGACGCAAAGTTCCCGCTATATATCCAGTTAAAGATGTCAAGTCAACTTAATTTTAGCAACAAAAAAACAAGAACATTCATCAATGCGTTTCTGCCCACTGCTCCAATTTCTGGTGCAGAAATCGAAATCGGGCAAAGAATCACTCAATTCAGATCAACCTTATTGCGGAGGCGGCGGGCCTCCGTTAAAGATATGCGCTATCAGATAAACAGCGTCGGAAACATTGACCACTTCATTTGCATCCGCATCGCCGTTGTAAACCGGCGGTTCAGCTCCACCAGCAAAGATATAATTGATGAGATGCACCGGATCACTGACGTTGATCACGCCATCAAGATTGGCGTCGCCGCGAAGGCCGCCTGCTACATTCAGTGTTCCAGCGATTATCGTCGGCGCATAACTTCCTTGCGGCGTGACGATCGAAAACAAGAGAGTCGAATAGCG
>CAUJJY010000149.1 GCA_963205155.1 Candidatus Zixiibacteriota bacterium
TGCCGGCCGTGATCCGCAGGCTGACTTGGTGATTAATGACTCGACCGTTTCGCGCAAACATGCTCGCCTCGTAGTCATGGAAGATCAGACCATTCGCTTGACCGATCTCGGAAGTACGAACGGCACGCAAGTTAACGACAAGAAACTAACTGACACGATTGACCTGAAAGTTGGAGATACGATCTCGTTTGGCAATGTCGGCTTCCTGCTGATGCACGAAGGAATTCCCGAGACCAAGCCGCAGTCGATCATCTCGCAAGTTTCGATTGTTGATGATAAAGGCAGTCACACATCAATCTCATCAATACCACTGGAACAAGCGCTGGCGCCGCTTCCTGCCAAAGACACCGCTAATCCCGCAGTATTCAAGGCGATCGCCGACATGGCGAAGATGCTGATTTTGCCGCAAAGCGTTGGTGAGATGTTTGACCAGGCGCTTGACCTGCTCGGCAATATCATCGATGCCGATCGTTCGGCAATATTCGCTGCTGATGAATCGACGGGCGAAGTCACTCTGTTGAATTACCGCATCTCAAACAAAACCAGCTCGGAGCAGTTCATTATTTCGCGCACGATCGTCAAGGAAGTGCTCAACAATAAGAATGCTGTGTTCTTTTCCGACCTGATTTCAGATGAACGCTTCGCGCGTCAGGAGTCGATCGTTGTCTCCGGTATCCGTTCGGTGATGGCGATTCCGATGGTGGACGAAGATAAGGTAATGGGTTTGCTCTATCTTGACACTACCGATCCGACGCATCGCTATAACGAAGACACTCTCAAGCTCGTCGCAACGTTTGGTAATATTCTCGCCGCCAAGATTACTAACCACAATCTACTGAAAGAACGCCAGGAGAAACAGGCGCTCGAGTCGGAGTTGAGCATTGCATCGCAGATCCAGGAAGGGTTGATGCCGAAGATTCTTCCAGTTGTCCCCGGCTATCAATTTCACGCCTTCCAAATGCAGTGCAAAATGGTCGGTGGCGATTTGTATGATGTGGCGAAAATGGCTGACGGACGTATCCTGTTCCTGTTGGCAGACGTTTCCGGCAAAGGTATGGGCGCGGCGTTGCTGGCATCAAATATTCTCTCGGCATTTCGGATGCTGCGCGGAATGGCCAACTTCGATTGTGCCGACGCCACCGCCCGGGTGTCGGAACAGCTTGCCGGCACGAGCCGCGGTGGTGATTTTGCGACTGTCTTCTTGGCAATTCTTGATCCCAATAGCCACACTCTCCAATTTGTCAATGCCGGCCACAATCCGCCGCTGCTTATTAAGCCGGACGGTACTGCCCAGTATCTGGACTCAACCGGAATCCCGATTGGCATCTTCGCCGGTTTCCAATGGACGCAGACGACACTGGAATTGGTTCCCGGTGATCGAATCTGGGTATTCACCGACGGCATTCCCGAAGCGCACAATATTTCCGCTGACCAGTATAGCGATGAACGCCTGGAAAAATACCTGATCGAATCGCGAATGGCGCCGTTGCCGGATGCAACCACATCACTGATTCAAGATGTCAGCAAGTTTGTCGGCGAGGCACCGCGCTCGGACGACATCACCTTGCTCGCTTTGCAGCGCACATAGCGTATTGAAGCGGCGCTGGAAACAATCACAATTCCCGACCGTATCTAAATCAACGGCAATCGAAAGCATCAAACTTGCGTGAGTGATTGAGTTTCATTATTCTCGCGTACCTGACCAATCGAATTTTTTGAAAGATGACAGAAACTCCCGAGCGGCAAACGGAGGAATCTTTAACGATGGATAGCGGCGACGAAAGAGAAAACACCAGGTCCTTCTTTGTGCCGGCGGTAGGCCTGTCAATCGGGCACTATAAGCTAATCACTCGCCTTGGCTCGGGTGGAATGGGTGATGTCTTTCTCGCTGAAGATTCCAAACTCAACCGCAAGGTTGCCATCAAGTTCCTTTCCCAGCACTTAAGCGAAGACGCCGAAGCGAAGAATCGCTTTGTACGCGAGGCACAGGCCGCAGCGGCGCTGAACCATCCCAACATCGTGACGATCTACGAAGTTTCTGATTACAGCGGCCGGGCATACATCGCTATGGAGCACGTTGAAGGTCGCTCACTCAAGGACTTGATGAAAGAGGACCTGCCGCTTAACCGAATTATCGAAATTGTCATCCAACTCTGCGACGGCCTGCAGAAGGCGCATCAAGCGGGCGTCGTCCATCGCGATGTCAAGCCCGCCAACATCGTGGTCGACAATGACGGCCGTGCCAAGTTATTGGACTTTGGCTTGGCGACCGTTAAGGGCACCGATTCGATAACCCGCGCCGGTTCGACACTTGGAACTATTGCCTACATGTCGCCCGAGCAAGCTCAAGGCAAACCGGTCGACCACCGTTCCGACATTTTCTCGCTTGGCATCATGCTCTATGAGATGATTACCAGACGCCAGCCGTTCGGACGCGAGACTGATGCCGCGACTCTCGGAGCAATCATCTATGACACCCCCGAACCACTCAAAAACTTCCGTTCTGATGTCTCGGATGGCCTGCAAAACTTGATTGACCACGCTTTGGACAAAGACCTCGAGACTCGTTACCAGTCGGCTTCAGGGTTGATGGCGGATCTTAAGCGTGAAAAGAAAGCTCTGGATGGCTCCTCGGGCGGACATTCATCGCCAAGCGTCCGCGCCGTCGAGCCCGCAAAGAAGTCGAAGCTGCCGTTAATCCTTTCCACGACCGGCGCGGCCGCCGTGATTCTGCTGTTGCTGATTCTCAAGCCCTGGAACTTGAGCATAGTGACCGACCAGCAGGCAAATGCCGCCGAAGAATGGCTTGCGATCATGTATTTCGAGAATCTCACCGATCCGTCAGACCAGCAACGTCTCGGCGAAATCGTCACAAACCTCCTGATTACTGATTTGTCGGAAGCCAAATCAATCAAGGTTGTGTCGAGCCAGCGACTGTACGATCTGCTCAAGCAGTTGGGCAAGGAAGGCGAACGCCGCATCGATCGCGACATGTCGTCCCAAGTTGCCAAGAAAGCGAATGCGCGCTGGATGATCACGGGATCGATCCTTCAGGTTGATCCGGAAATCATCATGACTTCACAACTGATTGACGTAGCGAGTGGGGGTGTTCTCACCAGCCAACGCGTCAATGGCGAATCAGGAGAGAAGATATTCTCACTGGCGGAGAAATTGGCCAGCCAGATTCGTACCGACAGGTCTTTCCCGCGCGAGGCCGAGAATCCGAGCCATGCCGATTTCGCCTCATCATCCACCACGTCGCCCGAGGCCTACCGCTATTACCTTGAAGGCATCGAATATCAAAATCGCTTCTTTACCAACGAAGCACGCGGTGCTTTTAAACACGCTGTACAAATCGATTCGACCTTCGCCGCGGCATGGATGCGTTTAGCACAACAATCTGGCGGACAAGAGTGGCAGGCCGCAAGAGACAAAGCCAAACGATACATGAATCTCGCCTCGCCGCGAGATCGGATGATGATCGAGGCGTATATCGCGGAAGCCGACGGTGACAGTAAGGCTGCCGGCGATTTGATGCGCGAGGCGGCGGCACGGTATCCGGACGACAAAGAAATCCTCTATCGCCTCGCCGTTTCATACTCGAACATCGATGAACGTCAACTGACTGTAGCAACACTTCATCGCGCGCTGCAATTGGATCCGGGTTTCAAGACGGGCTGGAATCAATTGGCTTACGCATTTATGCGACACGAGATGCCGGACAGCGCCTTACGGGCGGTTAACAGATACATTGAACTCGCGTCGGACGAGCCAAATCCTTACGATTCCAAAGGAGATATCCTTGCCTATCTTGGCCAACTCGACTCTGCGATAGTTTATTATAATCGCGCTTTGGAAATCCGGCCGGAATTCACAATGCAAACCGTTACGAAATTGGGCATCGCTAATATGCTGAAGCAGAACTATGACGAAGCCGGCCGTCAATTTCAGAAAGCGATGGGTTCTTCAAACAGCTTTGAACGACAACTTGCCCGCACTCAATGGGTCAACCTGTTGATATATCAGGGTCGATTGAAAGAAGCATTAGCAGCGAATAGAAACGCACTCGACGCCGATCGTCTGGAAGGGCTCGGCGCCGAGTCGTTGGCGCGAGTAATCACGGAGTCCCGGCTTCATTTCCATCTGGGTGATGTCAACAAGGCTTGGGAAGTGCTCGAGCCAATTCGCACATACGATGACAAAAACGATACCTACAAAATGAGTTTGTATGACCGCGCACCGATTACGCACGTCTGGTATCTTGCGACCTTGGGGCGCGATCAGGAAGCGTTGAAAATGATTGACTCCGTGCTTGCGGAAAAGAAAACTAAACCGGACGCCGACGTTGTCGCAGATCGAATGCAAGCAGTCTATTCTTGGGTAAATCGTGACTACCAGAAGGCAATCGAGCTCTACAAATCGGTCGATGCCAAGCAAGCAACATTCGTCTCCAAGTTTGAGTTGGCACGTGCCTATGTAGATGGCGGATTCTTCGCCGAGGCCTCCGAATTGCTCGAAAAGACCAACCGTTTCTACGACGACATTCGTTTCAAAGAGGCTGCGATATACAACAGTCTGCTTCACTACTATCTTGGCCGCGCCAACGAAGGGATCGGCAATACTAAAGAGGCCATCAAGAACTATGAGACTTTCCTGGACATCTGGGAGAAGGCTGACCCGGAGATCAAAGAACTAATCGACGGGCGCAAGCGTTCGGCAATGCTGAAATCACGGGCATAAAAAAGGCCCCGTCTTGCGAAGGGGCCGTAGCTCCAAACCTGGCAAATCTCTAATCTTCAATCATCTCAACGTTAGCGCGCGGTATGACCGCGTGTTTGCCGTCGGTGTCGAACTCGACCTCGAGGACACGCGCCATTGATTCCGATTCCAACTTCTGCAGCGGTGAAGGAAGAGCCGTCACTTTGCCGAGCTTGCCGAAGTATGGCGAACGGATGACACGAATCGGCGAACCGATTTCGAGTCCCTTGCCCTGAAATCCTTCGACCGCAATTCCAGTCTTAATGTCGTCAACAATCGGAATGATCACTTCGGGGCGAATTACGCCGGCACGAATCTGTGTGGCGCCATTGATACAAGCCCGCTTTCCTTCAAGTGACTTCAACAGGTCGAATGTACGATTCGCCATCTGAATTTCGCCGAAGCCTTCGGTGACGACCAGGGTCACACCAAGATCTTCCGAACCGGTGATCGCAACACCGATGTCATAACCAAGAAAGTCGCGTAAATCACGGTCGGAAAATCCGCCGGCCACGATTCCGCGTGCACCGACTTTGATTGCCTTCTTAACAGCTTCCGCTGTGACGATCGAACCGCCGACGATGATCTTGTCCTTGCACGACTCGTTGATCAGATCGTCCGTGAGTTTAGTCTCGGGCTTTGAGACAACCATCTTCAATTCACCGTGTGTCTCACCGCCAATTCCGAAAATTCCCTGGATGAACGATCCCCAGCACCTCACGGCAACGCCCTCCTTCGGAAACACTTCGACGACTTCGCCTTCGATATACGCTTTCACTTCAACCGGAATCGGATGACCGCGCAATAGCACCTGTCCCGTTACGTGCGAAATAGTCTCGATTGTCCCTTCGATCTTGGCTTTGGCTTCTGATTTGAACAAACCGAAGAACGACTTATTCAAGCCAATCAATTCGCCTGCCTTGATCGGGTCGCCAACCTTTTTGAGCATGCATTGCGAAATGTCTTCCGGCGGAACGCCCAGGATATTTGCGACGTTCATCGTCTCAACCGGGCCGGGAAGATGTGTGCGCGCAACGACTGTGTCGGGCGAAAGCTTATCGCCAACTTTGACTGTCACATCGCCTTTGAGCGGCAAAATGCGCTTCTTCGTGATCAGTTCTTTTTGCGAGACTTTCAGTCCCGGTGTGTAAGTATGTGCCATATTCCTCTTACTGCCTCTATATCAGGGCAAAGTCGTGCGACTCTGCACTTTAATTCCTTTGTAATGCTTCCTTGGGATAGATATCCAACACGGCCATCCACTCTCTAAGTTTGCGAACGCGGGTGGCATCATCGGTTGGAACCACAAACGGACGTCCGCGGCCATCAAGGATAATCCCGACAACACCGCCGGAAACTTCCTTTTCAACCTTTTTGCCTGGACCGTCGCCGAGATCTAGCTTGCCGTCCGGCTCGAGTACTGCTTTGGCTTTCAGCGGCAGGTTCGTCCGGGCGTCAAATCCGAGCGGAAATGCCTTCATCTCACCGAACATCAGCTTGCCTTCTTCTTTGCGGCCGTCCGGGAAGGTGAAGCTGTACTTCATCATTTCCTTGCCTTCTTTGGACTCGCCAGATGGTGCGATGCAGGAACCGAGATGAATAAGGCAATCTTTGTTGAACACTTCGGTCGCCGCCTGCGGATGCACTGTCGAAAGCACACCCAATTGTGGCATCATGAAGATTGAGTCTACCGACAAGCGGGTTATTCCTTCCGGCAGGAAAGCATCGATCATCATCAACGCCGACTGCTGGCGACGCGGTGCATGCGAAAGCACACCGCCGGACCCAATCAGCATATTCAGGGTCATCATATTCACCAGCGTCTGGCCGGAACCCTTCTGCTCGAAAGCGTCCGCGATGGTGCGTTGCTGCTGAACGCCTTTGAGTACGGTTGCGAAATTCTTATGCTGAATAAACGCCAATCGCAGGGCTTCCTTGGCGATTGCCTGCTCGAAGACCAATTCTTCGATCGATTGTGGAATGGTCGTCGGGCGAATCATCTTGTTTTTGACGCGGTTGCGCAGGTCCCGTTCGTCCATGTGGAATGGCACCCAGCGCATGACATTTTCAAGTCCAGCCTCGGCAAACACGTTTGACACCGAATAGCTCATGCCCAAGTTGGCAGACACCGTCCGATTGAAGACGCCCTGGAATACCGAGAAAACGTCCGTCGTCGCTCCGCCGATATCAACACCGACAACTTCGATGTTTTCAATCTCGGATATCGTCTTAATGATCAAGCCTACCGCGCCGGGAGTCGGCATAATCGGAGCATCGGTCATATCCATTAGCTTCTTGTATCCCGGAGCCTGCGCCATAACGTGTTCTAAGAACAAGTCATGAATAGCTTCACGTGCCGGAAGCAGATTTTCCCGCTCGAGGACAGGACGAAGATTATCGACTATCTTAAGATCCACTTTCTTCCCCAGTGTCTCGTTGACAGCCGCGGCGGCATCCTTGTTCCCTGCATAGATTACGGGAAGTTGATAGCTGGAACCAAGTCGAGGTCTCGGGTCAGCCGCACCGATGAGTTCGGCGATTTCGACCACGTGGGTAGTAGTACCCCCGTCGATACCTCCGGAAAGCAGGATCATGTCTGGGCGCAAATGACGGATTCGTTCAATCTGCTGATAGGGTTGACGCTTGTCATTGGAGGCAATTACGTCCATGACAATTGCGCCAGCGCCGAGCGCAGCGCGTTCGGCTGATTCGGCAGTCATTGAACGAACAACACCGGCCACCATCATCTGCAGGCCGCCACCTGCGGAAGAGGTTGAAATATAGATATCCGTACCGACCTTAGCGCCGCCTTTGGTGCGGGGCCGCATAATGTTTCCTTTGTCGTCCAATAGCTTACGACCAGAAAGCTCTTCAACTTCCTGCACGGCATTAAGCACGCCCATTGTGACGTCTTCAAATGGAGCTTCCACCGTTGTCGGAGCTTCTCCACGCACCATCAATCGATATTGGCCATCGGTTTTTTCGATCAAGATCGCTTTCGTGGTGGTGGAACCGCAGTCGGTCGCCAGAATGATTTCTATGTCTTCTGGTTTTTGATTGTTCATGAAGATATATCCTCTAAGATTCCCAGACAAATTTCCCAATGACGCGAGCCGGTACGCTCCGACTCTCAGAGAATTGCAAGTATAACATTCGTCTTGGTCGATGTCAATGTTATCCTCGCGAAAGCATGCTCTGCCGAGCCACTGAATAGGGCTCAAAATCGCCAAAAACGTATGAAATTGCTCAAATATTGCTTGACATAGCTGTACTAATTTTTAACTTATCTATGGTAGATCAACGGTCTTCCTGATTAAGGAAATAACTTACAATAACTCGTTACTTTCGTGTCGGGCACTCGCTATGGGCTCAACTGTTTTTGACAGAAAAGACACAGAATACCAACCTTCAACCAGCAACCGATGGAGGGTGCGCCTATGAACTTATCCGTCTGAAGTCCTCTCGGGCGGATCACTGCTAACAAAACCAGAAGTTCTTCAACTTTTTTTATCAGGAAAGGTGAATCCATGAATCGATGTAGAATGACTTTGCGGATTCTAATCACACTTTTCGCAGCAATCGCGTTACTTACCTCTGTTGCAGAAGCAAAACAAGCATCCGTAAATGCCCCAACGACTCTTAACGGTAACACCCCCGGCCAGCCGAATCTTCAGCTGAAGCAAGCCGAAACAGGTGGACCGGTTATCCAAATTGGTGAAGAAGAAGTCGTCCTTAGATATCAGGACGAGGCCTCCAAATCCGCTCCGATACGCCCCGAAGGCCAGCCAGTAAAGGCTTCACCGGCGACGTCGTTCCTCCTGGAAGAATTCGCAACAGCGGTTCCTCCGGCTGGATGGAGTGAGACGATTACCAATGCTGCTTTCAATTGGAAGTATCAAACATTGACCTCGTACTCTGGTGGTTCCTGCGCCGACGTCGAATACGACCCGGCTCTCGTGCCGCAAGACGAATGGCTGATTACTCCGGTAATGAACTTCACCGGCGCTACTGCCGACCTGAAGGTCGAATTCTACTGGATGATGAGCTACTACTGGGGCGTCAGCCCGTTTGATAACTACGACCTTGGACTGTATATCTCGACCGATGGCGGAGCTACTTTCCCGACCCTCCTTTGGGATGAATCAGGCGAAGGCGTATTTACGAACTTCACGTGGACCAAGGAGACTGTCGACTTGAGCGGTTATGCCGGACAAACCAGCGTCGTGCTTGCATGGCGCTATACCGGTGTTGACGGCGCTCAAGGCGGTGTCGACCTGGTTTCCGTCAATGATAACGCTGCCCCGATCGGCCGTTGCTGCTATGGCGGCGGTTCCTGCGCGGATGTCACCGAAGCCGCTTGCGGTGTTCTTGGTGGCGATTGGGATGGTGGTCTTGATTGTACGACCGCTTGCCCAGTAGCTACTCCGGGTGACAATTGCAGCGATCCATATGTTGTAAACCTGCCGGCGCAATTGCCGTACACCGATGCCAACCAGTACACTTGCGGTCGTGTTGACGACTACAATGCGACCTGTTTGGGATCGTACGACGGTGGCGAAGACATGGTTTACTTTATCAAGGTTACGGCGGCTGTGACGGTTAACATCACGCTTAACCCGAAGGGCACGACCTACACTGGCATGGCTATCGATCTTCCGACCGCCTGTCCGCTTGATGCCGCGACCGGCTCTTGCATTGCTTTGTCAACCAACTCGGGAAGCGCTGCCCATTCTATTCTCAATTTGGCGCTTGCCCCGGGCGACTACTATTTGATGGTCGACACTTGGCCGTCTCCGGCTTGTATCCCTGACTATGATCTCACGATCGTTGAGTCACCTCCAATGCCGGCTGGCGCTAACTGCGCTGACCCGCTGGTGATCACTCTTGGCGCTGGTGACCTTCCGTACACTGCGTCGGGATTAGCCAACTGCGGTTTTGGTAACACCTACAGTAACACTTGTATGGGCAGCTATGATGGTGGCGAAGACCACATCACCCAGCTCGTCCTTACCGAGCCGTTGCTCCTTGACATCACTCTTAATCCGAATGGCACGACCTGGAGCGGCTTCGCAATCGATAACGTTTGCCCGCTTGATGCTGCCACCGGTTCATGTATCGGATATATCGGTACTTCGTCGGGTACAGCCAAGACTCTCTATGGCTTGAACCTTGCCGCCGGTACCTATTATATCATGGTTGACACTTATCCGTCACCGAACTGCATCCCGAACTTCAGTTTGTCGTTCGCCGGTGCGGCTCCGCCTCCACCGAACGACAATTGCGCCAGCGCGACTCCGGTCGGCGACGTTCTTAATCTGCCGTTCGACAATACTGCAGCTGGCCATGACGGATCGGGCACCTGCTCAACCGCCGGCAAGAACCTGTGGTATTGCTTCACTGCCCCGATGGACGGAAACGCCCGCATCAGCCTTTGTGGTTCCAGCTTCGACACCAAGCTTGCCGTTTACGACGGTTGCGCTTGTGGTCCGCTTGGCGCCCAATTGGCTTGCGAGGATGACAATTGCAGCCTTCAATCTGAAGCCATTATTCCAGTCATCATGGGTAACCAGTATCTCGTGGAAGTTACCGGCTATAGCGCCACCAGCTTTGGCCCCGGTTTCTTGACCATCGAGACTACTGTTCCTCCGGTAAACGATAATTGCGAAGACGTAACCCCAATCGTACTTACTTCTGGTGTTCCTGTCACCATCACGGGTGACAACACTGGCGCGTCTCCGGATTGCGCTTCGTTCCCCGGTGCGAATGCTTGGGAAGCCTTTACGATTACTGAGTGCTCTGATGTAACTCTC
The DNA here is from genome assembly GCA_963205155.1 of Candidatus Zixiibacteriota bacterium. Taxonomy (GTDB): domain Bacteria; phylum Zixibacteria; class MSB-5A5; order CAIYYT01; family CAIYYT01; genus JADJGC01. Next base: position 10,569 of record CAUJJY010000149.1, read on the forward strand.
GACTACTGCACCACCAGCCCGGCGTTCGGTAATGCCTGGTTGAACCTTGCAGTAGGCTGCCCCTGTGCCAGTTTCACAACCGCCGCGGCGTTTAATACCAGCGCCTGCGGTGACCTGAATGTCACGATGACTTGGTCGGCTCTTCCGGCCGGCACCTACTACTATCCGGTACTTACGGAACCGGGTGCAGTTGGCCCGTACACAATGCATGTCGTTAGCCAGGGAGTAACTTCTTACTGCGCGGCTGACGGTTTCTGCGATGAATACATCAGCAGAGTTCAGTTGGCTACTATCGACAACGCTACTTCTTGTGGCGCCAGCTACGAGGACTATACCTCAATTTCGGCCGGCCTGGTTCAGACCGTTCCGTATACCATCACCGTAACCAACGGCCTTGCGTACTCTGGCGACCAGTGCGGCGTTTGGGTTGATTGGGATGGAGACTTCTGCTTCTCGCCGTCAGAACAAGTTCTGATGAGTGGTGGCCCGGCCTCCTATACCGGTACCGTCACTGCACCGTTGACCGCTCCTGCTGGCCCGACTCGTATGAGAGTCAGAATCGCCTACACTGGCGCACTTCCGGCTTGCGGCTCGACCTCGTATGGTGAAGTCGAAGACTACACGATCAATGTGATCGAGTATGCTCCGGCTGCTGAAATTGCCCCGAACCCGCAATACCTGTATTACAAGTTCGCGATTACGCCGATCATCAACCAGTTCCACTTCGGAATGTTTGATGGTGGTTACACTGCCGCTGATGTTAACCTTTCAACGGTTACTATTAACGGTATTCCGGCTGCTACCGCGACAGTTGTACCCAGCTATCCGAACTTCGGCGGTGCGGTTGTCGAAGCAACGCTTCCGTTGATCACCTTCCTCAACCCGTACGGCTTGCTGTTCGATGTCAATAACCTGACGTTCACGGTAGCCTGGGATTACAATGATGCCACCTCCGAGTCAATTACTGATGATGTTGTCATTATTGGTAAGAGCTCGCCGGTTCCGTCGACGTTTATCATTCCGGATGGCGCCGAAATCGTCTTCCCGGGTGACTTCAACATTGACGGTGCATTGAACATCTCTGACGCAGTTGGATTGATCAACTTCATTTTTGCCGGCGCTACCCCGCCTGCGAACGTGATGATTGGTGACACCGACTGCTCTGGTGCGGTGACCATTTCTGACGCAGTCCGCATGATTCAGTACATCTTTAGCGACGGCCCAGCTCCTTGCGTGGCCGGCAACTAATTGTCGAATCATTCAGATTGCTGCTGATCTGATCAACACATAGTTCAAAATGACGGGAGTTCCGAGAAGTCGGGACTCCCGTCTTATTTCAGTAGTCTGCGTCGACTCGCGGTCGGCATACTGTGCAAGCACAATTCACACTACGAATATTCGCATCGACTCCAAGAGTGGGTATGATTGCCCAACTTTCTCGTGTTGAACAGGGTTGGTTTTGCTTGCAATATTCGAATTTAGAGGTATATTAAGTCTATTCTTACACGAGCAGTCGGTTACCTATTTTCACTCTGGAGAGGGTCTAATGCAAAATGTCTACCGAACATCCGCGCTTGGCCTGGATGGCATAGCAAGCGCCAGGAAAGCTTACTACCCCGAAGTCGGTTTAATCGCCGCACTTCTGCTGGCCTTTGGAATTCTGCTGCTGACTGCGACCACCGCCACAGCGCAGATCTCTGACGGCGGGATACCACCCAGCTTCGAAAGATCGTTGCGATCAAATGCCCAACGCCACATTATGCCACCGGTCGATGATCAAGCCTTGCTGGCTGAAGATGCGGCAGAGGAGTCAAAGGCCTAGCC
>CAUJJY010000150.1 GCA_963205155.1 Candidatus Zixiibacteriota bacterium
GACACAAACAAGAGACCGGGTGAGTTAAGAGTGGCGCGATAGACCTGGCGTTCGACTCCGTGCTGGAGAATTTCGACTGCTTCGGCGGTGCTTAGCGGTGAAAGCGCCGGCTTGATCTCGGGGTCTTCGTAAAGAATCAACTTATCTCGGAAAGGGAACTCCGGACTCAAGAGAGTGCTCAAGTCGTCCTGGGTTTGCGAACCCAAAACATAGTCATGGAATATCACTGCGCGCGGAAGGACATCGGGAAGTTGGTACATCGTGACTTCGTTTTCATAGAACTTGACGATTCCGCCGGTCTCAGGGAGCTTCATGCCGCGATCAAACATCAGATACTTCGTATTCGCCAATTGGAATGGCTGATAGCGCAGATTCTGGCCATCGAAGAGATTCTTAAACGACAAACCGCCGATGAATTCGTCGTAGGTTTTTAGTTGAGCACCGTGATAACCAACGAGCAGTTCGATACCGTTCATTGGCAGGAAACTTCGTGATGAGAAGGATTGTCGCGTGAAGTCCATGACCCGGAACGGCTCCTGTTCCTGCCGCAGTTTCTGAAGGACAGGAAGATTAGGAGGGAAGTACTGATTGTATTCGGCAATATCGATGAACCGGAAGTCAACCCTCCACAAGTCCACCAGCGAAAGAAATATTAGCCCGACAACAGCTATTCTCCCTATCGTTCCGGCAGAATATCCGCGAATCAAGAACCAACATGCCCAAGACAGTATGGCGACGAGCCAGAATGATACCTGGATGGTTCCGAGCATGCCGACCATGGCTTGATAGTTGTCCGGCGTAATGTCAGAGTAAAAGATTGATCGGTACATCGACATCATCGACTCGCCGGCGATAGTTGCAAACAAAGCCTTGACGGTGAGTATTCCCGCGACGATGAGAAGGACCTTACTCAATTTAGGTCCCGTAGTGGACTTTCGATCAGTGCGCAAGTTGGTCAAAGCGTCAATGGCGAATGCCGCCAGAAGAGAGAACGAGAAACTAAAGAGAAACATGATCATTGAAGGCGCGCGCATCTTCTTGACGTTGGGAATGATGGCGTAAAAAAGATGGAAGAGCGGTGTCGTGTCACCGAGTGCATAAATGAGCGCAAAGACACCCAACCCGAGCAGGAACCACGTCTCGCGTTTTCGCCACAGCGCTATGCAGACGATACCCAGCAGCAACGGCACAAAGCCGCCATATTCTGTGTTGTCCTTAAATGCGTTCCGTCCCCAATAGGCGCCGCCATCTTTACCGTCGTCGACTCCGGCAAACAGCGGAACGATTTGACCAAACGCTTCTTCGGGATGCATTGACCAGGAGGTTGCCCATTCGTAACCGCTGCGACCCTCGGCGCCCTCGCCGGCTCGCGGTGAAAATTCGGAAATGTACTTGTAACCGGGCCACATCTGAATTGCCGAACCAAGTAATCCGATGACTACGGCAAAGACAAACATTGTAGTAATCAGCCCGGTGCGAACAATGCCAACTTTGTCTTTGAACATGAAGATGATGCGATATAAAGCAAAGAATCCCAGTGCCCAGAGACTGAAGTACGCCATCTGCGGATGCGGGGTCAGAATTATGAATGCAATGGTAATCCCGAGTCCGAGGAAGTACTTCAACTGCGCGGTAACCGTGCCACGGTTAAGTAGATGAAATGCCAGCGGAAACAAAGCGGTGACGAACATCTTGCCGTCGTGCCCGGGGGCGACAAGCGAAACCAGATAACCGGAAAACATGTAGGAAACGCCAGTAAATGCGGAAGCCAATCGTGACAATCCAAATCCGCGGGCGCAGACGTAGGAAAATAGTCCGGCCAACCAGACATGAAGCATCAAACCCAGCCCAAGCGCTTTGTGCAAGGGGAAGATCATCTTCAGGAAAAATGTTGGCAAATAGAATATGTCGCCGTGGAAAGAGTCGACAGGCGGAATACCGCCGAAGAGATATGGGTTCCACATGGGTGGATGAAGCGGCAGGAACGCGCCCTGATTCTTGAAGAAGTTCGTGATATACTCGCGGAAGAACACACCGGCCTGAATTGTATCGGATCCAAGGAGCATCTCCGAGGATGATGAGAAGACGAATTTCCAGAAGAGTATCAATGTGAACAAAAGTGTCGCACCGGCATAGATCCAGAAGAAGTTGTTACTCTCTTCCAGTTCCCGGACGAGGTCGTGGCGACTCTCACTGCGTTCGGCAGCCTGTTTTCGTTTTACCATTTCCTGAATCTTTCTATTTTACTCGCCAAGCCAGGACCGTGCAGATCACTTCACCGAGCATCGACCACAGCCTGGCTCCGATCACCGCAATTCCGGCCCGATCAGCCCCGATGATCGGCGCCAGCAAGAGAATCAGCGCAGCTTCGCGCGCGCCGATACCTGCAGGCAGAACAATCGCCCAATAGCCGACAAGATATGCCAATGTCCAGGCGCCAACGATTTCGATAATGCTGAAGTCGTATCCCGGCAGGATCGACAGCAGAAAGAGATAGAAACTGACGCCGTACAAATTCCAGGTGACAAAATAAAAGATCAGCACCTTCATTCCCACCTTTTTTTCGAGGCGGAATTCAACCGGCGTTTGGCGCATCAATCGTGTAACGAAGTTAATGCAGGCATGCAGCCAGCGCGGCATAAGGAAAACTATCAAGAATGCCGCCATCGCCGCAACGCCAACCCAGGCAAAGCCGATGTAATCCTGGTATTTTGTCGCTGTCTCGAGGACAAACAGGTAAGCGACAACGATCAGGAGCCCCGGAGGTGTTGCAAACAGCTGGCTCAAGATAAATGAGACTGTTGCTTCTTCTTTGGTGATTCCTTCTTTTCCAGCAAGATAGATCATGCCGAACAACTGCCAGATGCGACCGGGGAGGTATCGCCCAAGCTGGGCCAGATAGGCGATCTTGAATGCCTTGTTGTATGCAATCGACTTTCCGAAGAACCCGATAATTGTCGACCATATGGCTGACTGCGCATAGAGAACGACTTGCATTAGCAAGAGGGAGGCTATTAACAGCCAGTAGTTGATTTTCCAGTCGGCAGGGTTGAATTTGCGAAAACTATCGGCGAAGACTGGGGCCATGAAGTAGGCCAGAACGGCCAGAATGGCGATTTGGATGATTCGATTAAGGAGCTTGCTCTTCGTCATAGTTGTTTCAAGTGCTTGACCTTATACCACTTGCCGACGAAATTGTCAAGCGCCATACCAATGCCTGCGAGTTATCAAAATGAGTATCCAATTCTCAATATGTGGAAATTGATGCCCGAATTGGGCCTCTTTATGCTCGCATTCGAGTGATGTTGGAACATATAGCAGATGTCAACGATACGTGACCGTCCAATTCCGAGGCCGATTCCAGCATGATCACCAAATTGGAAGTTGGTTGACAAGACCCTTTGTCGCATTTGAATATCGCTGATTAATAATATAGTCGGTCATTTGGTGC
>CAUJJY010000151.1 GCA_963205155.1 Candidatus Zixiibacteriota bacterium
GATGATCTGGACATATTCGGGAAATACTGATCTGACGGTAAGTATCGACGTAAATCGTATTGCCACAGTTACGACGCCCGGCTCTGCCTGGACCGGTGGTGAGACGATCACATTTACGGCAACGGATCCGGCACTTGAAACCGATTCTGATGAAGCGACTTTCACGGTACTTTCGCAGGGCTGTCCGGATGGGATGATCCATTACTGGCAGTTGGACGAGACCTCGGCGCCTCCCTTTGTTGACAGCTATGGCACAACGGATGCGACCTGTACGGACTGCCCGACACCGGTTGCGGGAGTTGTCGACGGCGCGCAGGAATTTGACCGATTGACTGATATGGTGACTGTGCCGGATGACGGAACATACGATTGGTCGGCGACTTCGGACTATACAATCGAGTTCTGGCTGAACAAGAGCAGCGGATGCGACGGGTCGACGCAGCCTGACAACGAAGTTGTCGTTGGCCGTTCCGGCGGCGGTTGGTGGATCGGTGTAATGTGCGAGGCCGGCGCCAATCAGACCAGGGTGCGCGCCTACTTTGGTGGGACGACTGATCTCTACAGCACGACATCAGTGACCGACGGAGTTTGGCATCATGTTGCATTCGTCCGTAACAATACGGCCGGTCAGTGGCTCATGTACATCGATGGGGACCTTGAGGTATCGCAGACTTCGGCCGGCCGAAGCCTGGCGGCTTCAGACCCGCTGACCATCGGGTGGTTCAATGGACCCGATCCTGGCAAGTACCGGCTGGGCGCCATGCTTGATGAACTGGCATTATATAGTTCTGCTCTGTCTGAAGCCGAGATTGCCAGTCATTACAATCTCGGGTTGAGCGGCCTCGGCTATTGCCAACTCGGTATTCCGCCGGCAATCACATCAACTCCCATTACAACCGCACTTGGCAATCGCGCCTATACCTATGACGTTGATGCGACGGGTACGCCGGAACCGGTATTTTCACTAACGACAAATCCGACCGGGATGACGATCGACTCATTGAGCGGTGTTATCAATTGGGTTCCAGCAGCGTTGGGATCATATCCGGTGACGGTCTCGGCAACGAACGCCGCTGGAGTAGATGTTCAGCCGTTTACAATCACAGTCTCGGAAATGGCACCGCTGATTACTTCAACTCCGGATACGACCGCGATTGGCGGCGAGCTCTATGAGTACGATGTCGATGCCTCCGCATATCCGGCAGCAACGTACTTCGTCTTTGGAACACCGCCGTTTAGTCTGCCGGCCGGCCTGACATTTAACGCGACGACCGGACTGATTTCTTGGTCGAATCCGCAGCCGGGTTCACATCCGATATCGGTGCAGGCGGTGAATATACATGGCACGGACCTTCAGTCGTACGTGCTGGTAGTGACGCCGGTCGCTCCGCTGATTACATCTACTCCGCCTTTGCTAGGGCGCACAGGCTCACTGTACCGCTATCCGGTTCACGCGAGCGGTTCACCGAAGCCATATTTCTATTTGGACATAGCGCCCTCCGGCATGGAGATTGACTCCGTAAGCGGCGAAATAACCTGGCTGCCAACGGTAGCGGGGAATTATCCGATCAAGATTCGGGTGGTTAACGTTGCCGGCGACGATGCACAGGTTTATGTTCTTGCGGTCGCAGCGGGAATCACGGAATGCAGTTCCACGATGCTGCATTACTGGCGCCTCAATGAATTGTCAGGACCGAGTTATGCCAATTTCTTAACGCCATTGACGGCTCAGTGTGTTGGCGCCTGCCCTACAGCCGTGGCAGGCAATGTTGACGGCGGACAGAGTTTTGGCGGCGGGAACGTTGGATTGCAGGTGGCTGACAACGGGTCATATGACTGGATCGAAGTGGAAGACCTGGCGATTGAGTTTTGGATGAGGCGTGACATTGCTCCGGCAATTGACTCCAATGAGGTCATTGTCGGCCGATGGGGACCACAGTGGTGGATCGGTATCAACCACGACGGCGGTTCTTCGGAAATCGGCAAGCTGCGCTGCTGCATGAGCGGCGTTAATCTGCTAAGCAGTTCCGTTGTTAATGACGATTTCTGGCACCACGTAGCTGTTTCCCGGAATGCCGGAACCCTGATGCTCTATTTGGACGGTGTGCTCCAATCGTCGGCCGCATCCACAGTTTCGCTGGCGGCAGATGACCCCCTGACAATGGGATATTTGAACACCGGCAGTCCGACTCTGGGATACTTGCGCTACAAAGGTATCTTGGATGAAGTGGCCATTCACAGTGACGATCTTCCGCAAACGGTGATCACCGCACACTATAACGACGGACTTGGCAGTCGTTATTGCGCACGCTGCGGCGACTGTGATGCTAACGGGCACTTGACTATCTCTGATGTTGTCTCCTTAATTAACTATATCTTTTCCGGAGGCGCGGCTCCGGAACCGCTGATGAGCGGAGACACCGACTGCAGCAACATGGTGACGATTTCGGACGTTGTCCATATGATCAATTTCATTTTCTCGGGAGGCCCAGAACCGTGCGCTTCCTGTAAGTAGCACCCCTTTCGGTCTATCATACTTGTCGAAGTATGCTGATCTTCCCGACAGGTCAGCGTGTGAGCCGGGTTCGCATCATTTCGAGCCCGGCTTTTTAGTTGTTGGAAGCGATTCAAGCGGCGAGATGTCGGGAAGTTGGCGAAGAAACTGGCATTACCGGGAGCAACTAGCTAAATTGCGACAAAAGCATCCAGAAACAGAGAACTAGATGCCCGTTCATACGTAAGTATTCTTCAAAGTCAATTGCTGTGCCTGGCATTCATCCGAGGGAGATATGAAGAAAAGCAACTATTTGGTCGTCGGATTGATTTCACTCACGTTGATTCCCCTGGAATTGACCTGGACAAGAATCTTGTCAGCCGAGTTCTTCTACACTTTCGCATTCCTGGTTTTGTCGGTGGCGATTCTGGGGCTTGGGCTTGGTGGCTTGGCGCTTCGGCTGTTCCCTGGGCTTAGCCAGCCTCGATTTATCGGACTCTACTTGTGTTTGGCGGCGATTTGCGCGGTATGTGGTCCGGGGCTGATGTTCGCAATTGCACCGGATTTTTCTTCGCTTTTCTCGAGTTGGTTGACGCTGGGGAAACTGACCCTGACAATTTTGATTCTGATGTCAGCCTATTTCTTCGGCGGGATGGCGCTTTCGCTGATATTTAAGCTCAATCATGCTCATATGCCGCGCCTGTATATGGCGGATTTGCTTGGCGCCGGCGCCGGTGTGGTTGCAGCAATCATTGCCATGAACTTCTTCGGAACGTTACCCGCATCTATTCTGGTGGCATTACCCGTCTTGCTTGCGTCGGTTCTCGTCAGTCGCAGAGCATGGAAAGTGGTTCCGCTGCTTCTCGCGGCAATTGTTATTGCCGTTTCTCCCGGCGCAGACGGGTGGCTGGGGCTGAAGCGAGCGGAGCGCGCCCCGGTAATCTTTACCCATTGGGACGCGATGTCGAAGATCAAGGTCTACGAGTATGATCCCGAATCGCGCGGCATCAATATTGACAATGTCGCCAACACGCCGGTATATCGCTTTGACGGCGATTGGTCGGCAATCAATGCAGATTCGGCTGAATGGGGCATCGATGTCTCCCACTTGATTGATCAGTTCGACTCGTGCGTGTTTTTGTCGTTAGGATCGGGGGGCGGATCCGATGTATTCCAAGCTTTGGTTGAAGGAGCTACCGAAGTTCACGCCGTAGAAGTCAACGCCTACATCAATCGAATGATGCTGGTCGACGATACCAGCGGATACTTGCGCCCGCAACCTCCGGCACCCGACTCCACTGCTGCTCCTGATACGACCTCCGCAAATGAGCCGCCGCAACCGCTGATGAGTGTCGCCGAATTTTCGGGCCACATCTTCCGAGATCCACGCGTAAAGGTCGTGACGGAAGATGCACGGGCATATGTCCGACGGTTTGAGAACAAGTTCGATGTTATCTATTCCCTTAGTTCCAACAGCTGGGCGGCGCTGGCATCCGGTTCGTTCGCGTTGGCGGAAAACTATTTGTTCACGACCGAGGCATTCATCGACTATTGGCATGCGCTATCGGACAGCGGGTTCATGATGATGGAGCATCAGGTTTATGCACCAAGGTTGGTAACGGAAGTTGTCGATGCGCTGACTCGCATTGGCGTTGACAAGCCTCTTGAGCATTTTGCCGTCTACGATCTGCCAAAGATGCGGCGCACGATGATATTGCTATCAAGGCGGCCGCTTACGGACGATCTTCGTTACCAGGCCTTCGGCGACTTGACAGAAGAGCGATTCGATCAGATTCACTTGATTCATCCGCCGGCAAACGATTCCGTCGCCAACCACTTGATTGCGCGAATAGTCAACCGGGGTTGGAAGAGCGTTGCCGATTCGGCGGCAGTCGACATTTCCCCCGTTACAGACAATCGTCCATTCGTCGCCCAGATGGGACTGTGGAAGAATTTTACGTCGGAGAAGCGTGCCAAGGTGAATCCTTATGCGGAGTTTTCCGGCTTTCCGATGGCTAATGCGATCTTGACGATGGTTCTGGCGATTACGGTTCTTCTGGCGATTCCAGTGAATTTGGTTCCCTACCTGCGAAAGGGTCCGCGTTTGCGCCCTGTTCCCTGGTTGTACTTCTTCTGTATTGGCGTTGCATTTATGGCGGTTGAGATCGTGTTGATTCAGCAGTACTCGCTGTTGATCGGGCCATCTCTTTACAGCGTCGCGACTGTTCTTTTAACACTGCTTGTGGCGTCTGGAATCGGCAGTCGATGTTCGCAGTTGGTTGGCAACCGAACTGTTTTTCTGTTTATCACAGGTTGGGTGGTGTTAGATGCCCTGTTGTTCAGCCTGGTGGCAAGTTGGGCTGGAGGACTCACCGGCGGTCTGCGAATGCTCATCGCGGCGGTGCTGATATTCCCGCTGGGATTTTTCATGGGGATGCCGTTCCCCAAAGCTGCGATTCGCGTCGGTGAACTTATCGATTGGGGTTTCGCCGTGAACGGTGCGGCTTCGGTGCTGGGATCAGTTCTGGTGCTGATGGTCGCTTTCGCTTGGGGCTTTTCGATGGCGCTTATCTTCGCGGCGATTTTATACCTGCTGGCGTATGCCTTGATCAGCGCCAAGGGTGCATGGGCCGAAGCTCAGTAGCACTGCAGCGTTTTGAGCAGTGTGACCTTTAGACAGACTCGGCGTAATTGAGCGATGGCGACGAGACGTTCCGTTGGCAGCACGCACCGCCGGGGACGGATTCACATTTTGGCAGGATCGAGATTCCATCGCACTGTGGATCTGTGGCGCATGCGAAAATCAATTAGCGGCAGCAGTTCCCTCCCGGGAGGATGCCGCAACATCCTCCCGGTGGGAGGATACTTATTGATCAGCTTGTTTTTGCTTTGCTCCGGCATCCTTCAGTCGCGCCGCAGACAGATTCTGCTTCTGCCGCTCGACCTGATGGCGGTCGGCCTCGGCCTGCAACTCGACATCCTGGCTTGACGCCTCGGCTGATACCTGCTCCGGAGTCAGGCCAGGCATCCGCTCTAACCGCAGAGTTTCGAAACCCTTCCGTTTGGCAACAACTCGATAACTGAAAGATGCGCTACTCCTGCCATTCTGCAACTCGACGACATCAAATCCAGTTGTGGCACGAATCACCGCTGTGCCGTTGCAGTCGGGATCGTTCAGCTGAATGAACACCTTCATAGGATTTTCGGGGTTGATTGTCACCGTCGAAAGATACACCGGATCAAGTTCGATGTGCACCCTGCCGCTGACCAATTTCCCTTCGCCGAAGTCTTCAAACCAGTTCTCGGGCGATTCCTGGCAATATACGAGTCGGTATTCGTCGTTCGCCGTTTTTACAGCCGCGCTCTTCGTGCCAACAACGGTGAAGTCATCAGTTACGCGGACATCGCCATCGAAGTAGCCAGCGTATCCGGCAGTCGACGACTTTCCGTATATCGCGTACTTACTGCCGCTACCGAAGCTGGCTGCTTCGAAATAGCCTCCATAAACAGTACCGGAACTGCGATTGGCCGCGTAGCTGGCGATGCCGTAAGCAGTAGCGCTACTCCTGCTCAAACCGACAGTACGGCCGCCATATGCAGTTCCCGTGCCGGTCGAATCCACCAAGAAATAGCCGCCGTAGCTGCTGCCGTTTCCTGAGTGTTCGCTGCGACCATAAACACCGAAAGATGAAGATGCTCCGATCAGGTTTTCCGACAGCGAATAAGTGCCGTATTGAACCTCATTCTGACCGTTCTGAGCAAGCACATAAGCCCCATATTGGGTGCCGCCGAGGCAACTCGTCGCGAAATATCCGCCATAGGCCGCACTCGTTACGTTACCGCCAGATCTTCCATACACGGCAAAGCTTTCATCCTGAACTCCCAAGTATCCGTTCGATTCTCCGTAAAGCGAGATGCTAGTGCCCCCTACTGTATTTGCAGAGAAAATCCCTCCGTAGGCAATGCCCCCGGCGAGATTGGATCCAGAACCGCTACAACCATAAGGGACATGGGCGATGGAATTCACGGTCGCAATACCTTCCAATCCTTTAGCCCATTGATTGCCGCCTTTCGCATACCCGGTGCAGCCCACTAAACTCGAATACGCCGAAGAGTCTGCCTCGAACCAGCCACCGTACGTTTTCCCGATCCACGAGTTGCGTGCCCAAGTCTTTATGCCGTAAGTAGCCGAATCTCCTCCTGCCTCCGCTGTCGCACCCACGCCGATCCGTTTTCCTGTACCGCCATAGACTTGAAAGGATCCGCCAACTGCATCACCGCTTCCGACTTGGGAAGCTACTCCTAAGACGCCGTAGCAGTTTCTGTCGTTATTGGAATTGCCGATGGCGTATATACCCGTATGAATGCCCGAGCCGCCAGATTCGGTGCTGAAGAACCCGCCACGAGCAGCGCCCCTTCCAAGATTCTCGGCTTGCGCAAAAACGCCGTTCGAGGCATAGATATCCGAATTGTTCTCGGCACGAAGTCGAATCGCACTGGTCGTGCCAAGACCTGAGTTTTCGGAAACAAAATCGCCGGCGAATACTGCACCGGATTGGTTCTTGAACGCGCGCGCTTTGATTGCGCTGACAGTATCAGTACTGGTGCTATTCACGCTCGCGGACAGCGCCACTTTCGCTTCGGAATGCTCATTTCGAACATGCAGCGTGGTGTCGGCTGTTGAGCGAATCGTTTCTGGACCGACGACGTTGACGAAGATCGTGTCGCACTCATGACAATCAGAAGAACTCACATCGATGCTACCAGCCACCATCGCGTAAGCCACGCTGACGATCGGCGTGCGCGGAGTCAGTTCCGCAGTTGCGCCAACTTGAATGGCGAGGAAACGGACGGAACCGTCGAACACCACGCTCTCAATATCATTTACGGTTCCAAGAATGACACTGAAGAGCCCGTCTTTGGCAGTAACCGTATTTGTTTCTGTCCATAGGGGTGTTCCGCCGACACTCTCTGCATAGATGCGAAACTGCACCGCGTAGTCGCCGTTAGCGACCGCGATCCCATCCGGTGTCGTGAGTCGACCCTGGTAAGAAATTTGGGGTGGCACAGCAAACGCTGTAGTGATGATCCCTGACAACAGGACCGCTGCAAGGGTCATGATTAAGCGATTACAATTCATAAAGGACCTCCGCACGAGAAAATGAGTCAAACTCGGTGCCTTGTGGTTTTCGATATGAGGGTATGGTATACTGGACAAAAATATACGCAATTATCGCGAATGCGCAAGAAAATAGCTCGGCAACTCCATCATGAGGTCCACCCCGGTTTCAGTTGGCAGGAGTCATTGGTATTTGCCTTAGCCACGGCATTTGGACGAACCAATCTGGTACCCAAGCACTGGGAATTCGTGTGGGATTTGGGCATAGTTTCTCGTCGGCTGACGGAAAACCCTGACTTTCGCGTGAGGATGTTTCAGGCTGTTGCGATAGTACTCTGGGTGACTTAGCATCGACTTGTTGTCCCGTGTCTCGATAAGCTATCTCAAACGGGAGCTGGAAGGTCGTGTATGTCATGAAGCAAGGCTCACAAAAATGCCTTGACTTATTTGCTTATATATTCCTAAATAGGAACTATTCGACAATGAGGTTGTTGTATTCGATATGATAGATAGTAAGACAGAATTTTCATTTATGATGGACAGCTTCGAGAAGGCCTGCAAAGCCAAGGGCCTTCGAATTACTCATCAAAGGATCGAGATTTTCAAGGCCCTGTTGAAACATACCAATCATCCAACGACAGATGAGGTGTTCAGCCAGGTGCGGAAGCATCTAAGGACCATTTCACTTGATACTGTTTACCGGACTATTGCGACTTTTGAAGAGTATGGATTAATTAAGAGAGTCCATCACATTGACAATGCATCTCGTTTCGATGTTAATCTTTCCGAACACCACCACTTGGTTTGCAGTCGCTGTAACAAAATTGAGGATTTTTACTGGCCGGATTTCGATTCCATGAAGCCTCCCAAGAGCATTGCCGGCTGGGGAAAGATTGGATTCAAGCGCGTCGTGATCGACGGTATGTGTTCGAGTTGCAATGAGAAGAACAAGTAATCATGATGCTCTCGTACAATTGCACAGTGGTGGTATTGGTGGAAATATCCGCTGTATATGACTATAGACTAAGAACAACTTATCTCTTAATAAGGAGCAGTTATGACTGACATGGATGCAAATTCTGGCAGCAAGTGCCCTGTAACCGGCGTGACAAGCCGACAGGCTGCGGGGACTTCGAACCGGGACTGGTGGCCAAACCAGTTGAACCTGAAGATCCTGCACCAGCACTCTTCGCTGTCCAATCCGATGGGCGGAAAATTCAATTACGCGAAAGAGTTCAAGAGCCTTGACCTAGCGGCTGTGAAAAAGGATCTGTATGCCTTGATGACCAATTCACAAGACTGGTGGCCCGCGGACTATGGACATTACGGGCCGCTCTTCATCCGCATGGCATGGCACAGCGCAGGCACCTACCGAATCGGTGACGGTCGCGGCGGCGCGGGATCCGGGACGCAACGATTCGCACCGCTCAATAGCTGGCCTGACAACGCCAACCTCGACAAGGCGCGACGGTTGCTTTGGCCGATCAAGCAGAAATACGGCAAGAAACTCTCGTGGGCTGACCTGATGGTACTTGCAGGTAATTGCGCCTTGGAGTCGATGGGTTTCAAGACTTTTGGATTCGCCGGAGGGCGTGAAGACGTCTGGGAACCGGAAGAGGATATCTACTGGGGAAATGAATCCGAATGGTTGGGTGATAAGCGCTACACCGGTGAACGAGACCTGGAGAATCCGCTTGCTGCCGTACAGATGGGCTTGATTTACGTGAATCCACAGGGGCCGAACGGTAACCCGGACCCGGTCGCTTCCGGGCGCGACGTTCGAGAGACCTTCGCACGAATGGCCATGAACGATGAGGAGACTGTGGCGCTGGTTGCCGGCGGGCACACGTTCGGCAAGTGTCACGGCGCGGGTGATGCTGCGCTTGTCGGTTTAGAGCCCGAAGGAGCCAGTATCGAAGAGCAGGGCTTGGGCTGGAACAGCAGTTTCGGTACAGGCAAAGGCGGTGACACGATTACCAGCGGCTTAGAGGGCGCTTGGAAGCCGAATCCGACCAAATGGGACATGGGCTATTTGAATGTGCTGTTCAAATACGAGTGGGAGTTGGTCAAGAGCCCGGCGGGCGCGCATCAATGGGTAGCCAAAGATGTGGCTGAAGAGGATATGGTGGTTGACGCACATGACCCGACGAAAAAGCACCGGCCCGTAATGACTACAGCGGACCTTTCTCTTCGCTTCGACCCGATCTACGAGCCGATTGCCCGGCGCTTCCACCAGAATCCCAGAGAATTCGCGGATGCGTTCGCCAAGGCGTGGTTCAAGCTAACACATCGTGACATGGGGCCTCGCTCGCGCTATCTCGGTCCGGAAGTACCAAACAAAGAACTCATTTGGCAGGACCCCATCCCCGCCGTCGATCACAAATTGGTTGACGAGAAGGATATTGCTAAACTCAAGGGCAAGATTCTGGAATCCGGATTGTCCATCTCTGAATTGATCACGACGGCATGGACCTCGGCCTCGACGTTCCGTGGTTCCGACAAGCGGGGTGGAGCAAATGGTGCGCGCATTCGGCTTGCACCCCAAAAGGATTGGGAAGTCAACCAACCAAAGCAATTGGCGAAGGTGCTGCGGGCATTGGGAGACATTCAGAAGGCGTTCAATGGAAAACAGTCCGGCAAGAAAAACGTGTCGCTTGCTGACCTGATTGTCCTGGCAGGTTGTGCCGCCGTCGAGAAGGCTGCCAAGGACGGTGGATATGATGTCAAGGTTCCGTTTGCGCCAGGGCGTATGGACGCCTCGCAGAAACAGACCGATGTGCAGTCATTCGCCGTGCTCGAGCCGAAAGCGGATGGTTTCCGCAATTACCTGCGCAAAGGAATCACCGTACCGGCAGAAGAACTGCTCTTGGATCGCGCGAATTTGCTGACATTGACCGCTCCCGAGATGACGATTCTCGTCGGTGGCATGCGCGTGTTGAACTCCAACTTTGGCAATTCCACTCATGGAGTCTTTACCGAACGGCCAGAGACTCTGACTAATGACTTTTTCGCAAATCTTCTTGATATGAATACGAAGTGGCAGAAGTCTTCCACTTCCCAGGACGTTTATGAGGGTCGCGATTCCAAGACCGGAAAGCTCAAGTGGACTGGGACCAGAGTTGACTTAGTCTTTGGTTCCAATTCCCAGCTTCGCGCGATTGCCGAAGTCTATGCGTGCACCGATTCGAAGAAGAAGTTTGTGAATGATTTTGTCGCGGCGTGGAACAAGGTCATGAATCTTGACCGCTTCGATCTCGGGTAGACCTTTTTGAGACTGCAAATTGACGGGAGGTTGATTTTATCGACCTCCCGTTGTAATGTTGGCAAGAGTCTACAGAATATCTGAATGGCGTGATAACATTATTGAGTGGTTTCTTCAAACGGACGGGTTGACGAAGAGATTAAGGCCGCGCTCTTTGTGCAACTGATTGGTTGGCGATGGATATTGGCAACGTGGGTAGATTTGAACCTACGATCCGCCGCGGCGGACTATGAGCCCTTGCCAATCAAAATCTCAGTGAGGTATTCTCGCCCGACTCCAGATTTCAGCCACTTCTCTCGAATCAAATCCTCGCTGCGAGTCGAGTGAGTTTCAGTATATAGTACTGACCAGCTCGTTCCTCGGCTAGTCCAGAAACTAATCCCTGAGTTGTGTTGCTTGAGTCGCTTTGGCAAATCATCTGTCTGTCCGGTATAGCGGTATCCTTCGCTAGATTCAATAACGTACACCGTGAAGAGCTTGTTCACGAACATTGCCTCAATAAAACATGGCGGGGCTATGATGACTTAAATATTGCTCCCGAAAATCAGAAGCCCTCTGAAGGGGCTAAGCCTCAGAGGGTTAATTTGGTAGCGGGGGCAGGATTTGAACCTGCGACCTTCGGGTTATGAGCTTTTTCAGTATCCCTGACACGGAACATCCTGGGATATTAAGAGACAACAGCGGCAAAGACTTATGCTTTTC
>CAUJJY010000152.1 GCA_963205155.1 Candidatus Zixiibacteriota bacterium
GCCGATGGCGAAAGCGCCGATAACCATCCCTTCAATCACCATGTGGGGATTGCCTTCAAGCAGAGAGCGATCCATGAAGGCTCCGGGGTCGCCCTCGTCAGCGTTACAGATGACGTATTTCGGTTCGCCTTTGGCATTGCGGCACGATTCCCATTTTCTGCCGGCTGGATATCCGCCACCACCTCGACCGCGCAATCCAGACTTCTTGACCTCGTCGATTATTTCCGTCGGCTTCATTTGAGTCAACGCTTTCACCATCGCCTGATAACCGCCGAGGAGGATGTAGTCGTTGATCGAGGTCGGGTCCATATAACCGTTCCTGCCGAAAATCAGACGCATCTGCTTCTTGTAAAATGGTATGTCTTTTTCCAGTTTAATGACCTGCTGCGATTGCGGATCGCGATATAGCAGTTTATTCACCAGATGACCGCCCTTGATTGTCTGTTCCCAGATCAACTTGGCATCCGCAGGGCGGACTTTCTGATAGAAGATTCCTTGTGGTTGGACGACAACCAGCGGACCACGTTCACAGAATCCGTGACAACCTGTGGTCTTGATTTCAACTTCATTCTCCAGATGGTCATTAACGATTTCTTCCCGGAAGACCTTGGTAACCGCTTCGCAGCCACAGGCCAAGCAGCCGGTTCCGGCACATATGGTCAGGACCGTCTTGTTCGCATTGCGGTTGCTTTTGATTTTCTCGCGCAACCTTGTCAAGTCGTCAGGGGATTGCAGTTTTATGTCTTGCATTATTTGGCCTCCCCTGATTTATGTACTCGTCCGGCACGAACATCGTTGAGCATCGTCTCGGTTTTAGACACGGTCATGTTGCCAAAGTAGACCTCATTGGCGGTCACGAGCGGTCCGAGCGCGCACGCACCGAGGCAGTTTACGGTTTCGAGGCTGATCTCACCGTCTGGAGTGGTTTCTCCCGGCTTGATCTTGAGGTCGCGTTCCAGTTTGTCGACAATTACGGTCGCCTGTCGAACGTGGCAGGCGGTGCCGGTACAAACACAGATGTGATTCTTGCCTTTCGGTTTCAGGCTGAAGGTGCGATAGAACGTCGCTACACCGTATATCTGCGCCAGCGGCAGTTTCATCGTTTTGGAGACTGCGCGCATGGCTGACTCCGGCAGGTAGCGATAGTGCTTCTGAATGTCCTGAAGGATCATGATGAGCGCCGATGCCTTGGCGCCGTACTCGGCCACAATCTGGTCGATGGCCTCCTGAACGTCATACTCTTCTTGCGGAGTCGCGGGTAATGTCGTCATGATTGTTTCACCTCCGCAGGCAGCAGATCTTTTTCAGGCATGGGTTGAGCCCCAGTGAGAACTGTTAAATCGTGCTTTGGCCCCATTCGCCATTTGTCCTGAACATCGAGAAGCCGCCCTTCGCGGTAGACACGATCTCCAAGCATCATGCGACGACGGGTCGGTGTCGGCACGCTGGGACAGGCTTCGTAGCAGGCGCCGCAGCTGTTGCACTTTGTGGTATCCACGTAACGGGGCTTCTTCTTCAATTTGACTGTGAAATTCCCCAGATACCCCGATACCTCCTCAACTTCAGTCCAAGTCAAAAGACGAATGTTGGGATGTTTCCCGACTGCGACCATTTTGGGAGTCAGAATACAGGCGGCACAGTCAAGCGTTGGAAACGTCTTGTCAAATTGCGCCATGTGACCGCCAATCGTGGTTTCCTTTTCGACGAGGATAACCTTGAAGCCGGCATCGGCTATTTGCAGGGCTGCTTCAATTCCGGCTATGCCACCGCCGACAATTAGAACCTGCTGTTTGATTGGGACGCGGCGCATGTCGAGCGGTTCATGAAGCCTGACTCTGGCAACCGCGGCTCGTACGAGAGAGATCGCCTTGGCCGTGGCAGCTTTGGGATCAAGAGTTACCCAGCTTACTTGCTCGCGAATATTGGCCATTTCAAAAAGGTAACGATTGAGTTGAGCGCGTTCGCACGCGTTGCGAAATGTCGGTTCATGCATCAGCGGGCTGCAGGCGGCAACAACTACGCGATTGAGTTTAAGTTCGCGAATGTCTTTCTGAATCAGTTCCTGTCCCGGTTCTGAACACATGAACTTGTATTGCCTGGCCACAACCACGTTGGGTAGCGCGCCGGCGATCTCGACGACCTTACTCACATCAACCATTTTGGCGATGTTGTTTCCGCAATGACAGACATAGACACCGACGCGGATTTCGGAGCCATTTTGCGACTGGTTCATACAGCCACCACGCCTTTCATCGCCATAAGCTTGCTGGGTTCGATGAGCAGCTTGTCGAGTCCGAGTTCCTCGGGCGAAAGTCCAAGTGCTATTCCAACCAAGTGTGTGAAGTAAATGACAGGTATATTGAATTCCGTTGAATACTGCGCGTTTACTTTGCCCTGAAAACCTTCAAGGTTGACGTGGCACAGCGGGCAGGCAGTGGCGATCATCTCACCACCGTTCTCTGCCGCGGCTTGGAGAAGTTCATGACAGAGCTTCAGTGCAATTTGCTCGTCCGTTGTCATCAACATCCCGCCACAGCAGCGCACCTTTGGCGGATAGGCTACCGCCTCGGCACCGAGGGCACGGATCAAAATGTCCATCGTCTGGGGATCATCCTTATCATCGAAGTAGCCGACTGGTCGGACAATCTGGCAGCCGTAGTATGGAGCGACCTTGAGTCCGGTCAGTGGCCGCGTAACTTTTGACTTGAGCACATCGATGCCAACGTCATTGACGATGATGTCAAGCGGATGACGAACGTTGACTGGCTTGGTATACGACATTCCCGCTGCTGCGAGGGCTTCATTAATCTTCTTGCCCTCCTTGGGATCCCAGGCGATGTGTCGATTTGTCTTGCGAAGTATCGTGTAGCAACTACTGCAGGGGGCGCAGATTTCGAGGCCCATCTCCTGTGCCAGCGCCAAATTGCGCGCGCTGATCGAGTAGCCGACGATTTTCTTGGCGGACATGTACATCGTGGCGCCGCAGCAGTTCCAGTCCTCAATTTCACGGAGCCCAATTCCAAGAGATTTGAAGACGGCACGCGTCGACTTGTCATAGGGGCTGGCCGTATGCTCGAGGCTGCAGCCGGGGTAATAGGCAAATTCTAGCATCACTGTTCTCCAAACTCGTTAGCTTTTTTGATAATGGCCTGGATTTGACTGACGCGTTTGATGCGTTTCGGGAGCAGCCCCATTCTGCCGCGCCTGATCATCGCGATCCCGTAACCAGCGGTCGTGAATAATTTCACAATGTGTGAGCGCATAAAGTACTTAACACCGAGACCGAGTTCATAATTGCGTCCGTACTTGTAGACGTTATTCATGAAAGTCGAGGAAAGACTATGGACCGGAAAGTTGGCGGGATAGATCTTTCTGTGCATCGCAATTCGCTTCAGCGCATACATGGTATCGGTGACCTTGATTCCGGCAGGACATCTGACCGTGCAAGCATAACACGATGCGCATATCCAAATAGTTTTGCTGCGCAGGATGTCCTCCAAGCGGCCGGCTCTGAACATCGCTATCGTTTGTCGAGGCGTGATGTCCATAAACTGCGATACCGGGCAGGTTCCCGTGCAGGTTCCGCACTGAAGGCACTTCTTGATCTTGTGTCCGTCGGGAAAGGACTCAATTTGCTCCCAGAATGCGGCATGCAACTCGGCCTCTGTGGGCGAAGTGGTCTTGATTGCTTCAGTCATAAGACCTCAAAAAGATTTAAGTACTCGGATTCGGAAGGAAACATCGGCGCAGAATACTCACCGCATCAACAGGATGGCATCGTGACGCGGAACCAATCGTCGATGTCGCTATCTATGATGGAATTAATCAGCTTTTCGGTCACGTGTCAAGAGAAATATTTCACAAAGTCATGCTGTAATATGATACAAAGAATAGCTTCATTGTGGTGGAATCCGCCCCTTAAATACCAATCAAGTTAGGCCTTTTTTGGTGCTCAACGGCCGATCAAATGGAGAAATTCGGCTCTGGTAGCGGGGTCTTCGTGCAATTCGCCTAACATCGCTGACGTTACCATAACTGAATTCTGCTTCTCTACTCCGCGCATCATCATGCAAAGGTGTTGGGCCTCGATGACAACTCCAACTCCGATAGCTCCGGTGTGGATTTGAATCGTATTGGCGATCTGACGTGTCAGATTCTCCTGAATCTGAAGCCGGCGGCCAAAGACATCAACAACTCTTGCGACTTTTGAGAGGCCAAGCACCT
Organism: Candidatus Zixiibacteriota bacterium; assembly: GCA_963205155.1. Lineage (GTDB taxonomy): Bacteria > Zixibacteria > MSB-5A5 > CAIYYT01 > CAIYYT01 > JADJGC01. The sequence continues at coordinate 4,225 of CAUJJY010000152.1, forward strand.
TTCCATCGGGTATATACCCGACGTGACACTTCCCGAAGAATGGCAATAGATGGTGCTCACACATTGAGTAGAGCTCGATGTTTTTTACGACCACAAGTTCCTTCGTATCCGACTCAAATAACGCATCGTTGATGATTGCGCCGATGTCCTCGTTATACCCTTTCATCAAGAACTCGAATGCTTTGGCGGCGCGAGCCGGTGTTCGTTGGAGGCCTTCACGGTTGGGATCTTCACCAATGTGGGTTATGAGATTGTGATAGAGTTCTTCAAGCCGCGTAGTCATTTTGTGCTCTCCTAAAAGTCGTGCGCCAATGTTCAATCGCCATCAGGCAGGGATGACGGCAAATCGACCCTTCGGCAATATACACGTATCGTCAAACAAGTGTTGGAATTATCTGCGACCGAGGAGGAAGAAGATTATTACTGTATCAGTTTTCGGGCTGGGCAATTGGCAGAGCCGGATTTGCTTCGGCAGAAATGATCATTCGCAATGGCGCTCCTGCAGATTCGGCGGCACTGACCATAATCGTGGTTGAACGACGCACCCGCATCCATTGCGACTGTGGTATTGTTGGAGCCAGCGTTGCCTCGAATTGATAGAGCGAGAAGTTGATATCGAATAGAGTCCTGACATTAAAGCCAAACAATATGTGCGGAGGCTTCTTGATGATGTGGGGCAAGTGCTCCTTGTTTTCATATTCAGAGAAGTTGAGCAGAAGAGCTCGTCTTGAACTAGTGTGTCCCAGCAGGTCGCTGGGGACCTCGAAACAGGCGATGAACTTAGTCTGCGAGTGCGGCAGCGCGATGGTCGAGAAAGTCGCCAACTGCTGTATCATCTCAACGTCTTCCGGTCGACTAACCGTGCCGATGATGCCATTGACTGTGTGAATGACTTCAAGAAATTCCGGAGTTGAATTCACCATATAACGAATGGGCTTCAGTACTCCGAATGGAGTGATCGCAGCCTGGCTTAAGACTTGAGTCATGCCGACCGCCTTGGCCAAACACATATTAACTGACGCATGGTACGATTATCGACAATGATTGAGGATTCGTTAGTGATCGTCAGAATGGGGATCGAGCCGATCTGTGCTCCTAAGCTACTAATAGACAAACAATTACACTACTCGGCCACCATCACAGAAATTCCCCAATATTGAGGATTCCTTGGTTTTGCAGCATTCCAGTTTCCGAACGAATGGGATCCGTCTGACTGATAGTGAAGCCGATAAGTTCCGGCGTCAAGGTAGATATGAGCGTCAGCAATTCGATTCTTGTCTGCACCCCCAGCAGAGGTGGTTTTGCGGTAGGTCATCTCCCAAACGACATCTTTGGTTTGGACATTCTCGATCCATCCGTAATCATACATCTCATTGCCGGATCCTTCGCCCATCGCAATAATGTGTACACGGGTAGGCTGACTGATGGTAAACGATGTTGATTCCTCGGCGTCATCGCCAACACGGACTATTCTGGCAAGTACGTCCTTCGATTCTGTCTCTTCCTGCAATTCGGCAATGATTGAGCGGTCAAATGAATTATTAACGGCAAAGAGGGTCACGCCATAGTTCTTCTGATCGTAGGGTGCTCCGGAATTCCATGCTCCGTAGGCGTGCGAGTCATCGGTAACATAGCCGAGAACATACTCACCTTTTGGCAGGGCAACGACTTCATCTGCTAAACGATTCTTCTTTGCTCCGCCAGCCGGTTCGGTATTGCGTTCCTGCATTAGCCAGTATGGTCTTGAGTCACCAAGTCGTTCAATCCAGGCATAGTCGGCGAAATCACCGCTACCGGTGCTGTATTCACCAAGAGCGTAAACACGAACTTCGCAATCCTGCTTTACACGGAAGGGTTTGACTTCCATAAAATCATCGCCAGCACGAACAATTGATAAGAGTGCCAACTGCGATGAACTTTCGCGGAAGGTGGATACTGAGGCTAAATCGCTCTTGGATAGTGCAGAAATTCGAACGCCATAGGCTTCAGGATTATAAGGTGGTGGGCAATTCCAATCATCATAGCTGTGTGAATCATCGGTAACGTAATAGAGCAAGTAGTTGCCTTTGTCGAGCTGCAAAGTGCGCCTCGCCATTTTGTTCTTTTCTCCCCCACCTGCCCAGCGCAGATGCTCGTCGGCCATTGACCACTCGCGTTTGCGCGTATCGGCATTGATGATCCAGCCGTAGTCGGCATAAGAATCGCTCCAGCCGGGTATTTCGCCAATGGCTTGGATTTCCACCTCCATCGGTTTAGCAAGTGAGAAGCCCACTGAAGTGTACTGTTCATGGTCCGGATGGAGTATTTCAGCGATGACGCGGTCAGACGAATAGGAGCAAGTGGTACTGCGAATTTCGCTGTTGTCCCCGGTGATTTCAAGCTGGTATTCGGCAAGCAGCTCCTCCATTTCGGCTGTCCAATCCGAATCTATCGTCATTTTCCAGTCGCCATCCTCCAGCTGTTTTTCCAGCTGGGCGAGGTCGCTCTTCTTGCTTCCCAACTCTTTCTTAACTTCTTCTAGAGCGGCTTTGAGCTGCTCCCAATCGAGGCTGAAGTTTACGTTGTTCCAAAAGTTCACCGGTCCGGCAAAGAAATAAACTTGATATTGACCGGGCTCGAGTTCCAGATTGCGATCATACTCGCGAAGTCGATCATCTTTGTTTGAAGGATCGGTGTTCGTGTCATCCATAATCCAGACCGGTTCCAACCCGTTGGCAGGAATGATCCAGGCATTCGCGGCCATTTCGCGATCATTGCCGGATGCGGCACCGACGGCGTTGATATGTATGGAGGAAGGTTTGTTGACTTCAAAAGCTTTGCAGTAAAGTTCACCCTTGCGGAAATCGCGCACCTTAACAATCTGGACAGTCTCGGCCACAGCGGTTACCGCTAAGACAATTAGAACCACCGCAACAGAGGCAGTGCCAACGGTGCCAACTCGATTTTCCGGTATAACTCTCAAGATTTCTGTCCTTCCACGACAAGTTCGACTATCATTAACCGCCCCGATATAGTTACGAATCCCGCGGTTATAAGTTTCACCCAGTCTAACGCAATGGTCCTTCAGAATTTGAATCGAACTGGCTCATTTTGAATCAATTACGACAGCTTCTGACGACGTAATCGATTGAAATCAAGGTCCTCAAT
>CAUJJY010000153.1 GCA_963205155.1 Candidatus Zixiibacteriota bacterium
TACGGCTGGTTTTGTAATCTGCCTGCGCTTACTGCAGAAGCGATTTCTTCGCAAGTCATCGCCGTCATCATTTTTCGCAACGTTGATCTCAATTCCTCTGCTAGCCGCAATCTTGTTCCTCGGAATCCGCGGTCGCATCGAAGAAAAAGCCCCCCTCAACTGGGGCCAGGCTTACTTCTCCGATTACGCCTTTGCCAATCTCCTCGCCCTCAATCCGGTCTTTACGTTTGGGCGTGATCTCCTGTACGACTCCGGCAGCAAACACGATGTTGACCGATTGATGTCTGACCTGCCTGTCACCGGCGCCTACGCCAAAACAGCAGCGCTTCTCGGACTGCCTGCTGAATCTGCTGATACCTTGACCTCGCGAATTGTTCGTCCGGTGCGCTTTGAGTCACCGTCCACTGACCGTCCCAACGTAATTCTAATTCTGATGGAGTCGTTTGCTTCTGCCGGAGTGGGTTGTCTCAAATCACGGGTTGAGCCGCAAGTGACTCCCCGTTTCGATTCACTTGCGCAGCACGGCGTGCTGTTCACTGATTTCTATTCAGCGGGAATGCATACCTATGCCGGCATTCTCGGTTCTCACTACGGCTATCCAAGCGTTCCCGGCAAATCACCAATGAAGCAGGTCACATCCCAGGACAACTTGTGGGGGTTGCCTTCCATCCTCGGCAAGTATGGCTATCACACCATGTTCTTCACGACTCATGATCCGCACTTCGACAATATGCAGGGCTTCCTCAAATCCAACGGGATGCAGGAAGTCTATTCTCTCTTCGATTTCGATGAATCCCAGAAGCTCTCGACTCTCGGTGTACCGGATCACGTCATGTTCGATTCCGCCCTCGAACATCTTCACGATAAAATCGGCCGTCCCTTCTTTGCAGCCCTACTTTCAGGCTCAAATCACGGCCCCTGGTTTGTGCCGGATGTGCCGTTCGGCGCACTGCCAGACACGATTCCAGATGCCCAACGACTGAATGCCTTCAAGTATTCTGATTGGGCGCTTGGGCGGTTTATCGATCAGCTCTCATCCGATTCAGCGTTTGCCAATACAATCGTCTTGATCACTGGTGATCACGGATTGCTGATGAAGCCAATCTATGATCTCGACCTAAGCCTCTTTCAGGTTCCGCTGCTCATTCTTGACCCGCAGAAGCGGGCAGGGGAGTCGCGTCGCGTCGATCGTATCGGTTCGCAAGTCGATATCCTCGCCACAATCATGGGGATGTTACGGCTCGACTATGACAATTACACCTTTGGTTACGATCTAATGGCGGCAGATTCAAGTAGGACGGACTACGCGATCTTTTCCGAAGGCTACAAGATCGGCATCGTAGAGAATGATCAATTCGCTATTGTCCGTCCCGGTCACGAGCACTCGCTCTATAATCTCGCCGCGCCTGAATTTGATCTCGCAGCGCATGAACGTAAACTGCTAGCAGGCATGAGCGACAAAGCTCTCGCATATTTTCAAACGGCCTACTTCAATTTACAGTATCCATTGCACATGAACCACGTTCTCCACAATTCAGGTGAGACGAGATAGCCAATGTCATTTGGTGAAGTAATGCTTTTCATCGCGGCGCTGCTCGTAATGGGCATCGGCCTGCTCGGTGTCATCATTCCCATTATCCCCGGTCTGCCGCTGATCTGGCTCACAGTGCTTGGCTATGCTCTGCTGACCGACTTCCAGAGCATCAGTCGCGAATTCCTGCTCTCGTCCGCTGTCTTGGTTGTGGTCATTACTATCCTGCAACATCTCTTCAGTGTTTATGGCGCCCAGCGGTACGGTGCTTCCCGCTGGGGTACCTTCGGTGCATTTGTCGGGATGGTCGTTGGATTGTTCCTCGGCTCGATTGTCGGCCTCATCATCGGGCCACTCATCGGCGCCGTTGCGTTCGAGCTGCTCGTCGGCAAGTCATTCGGCGATTCGCTCAAAGCCGGCTTCGGAACCTTCGTCGGATTCCTCGTCGGCACGATCATGCATCTGATTGCGTGTGTCATACTGATCGGACTGTTTGCCTACCTCGTTCTTTTCGTATAATCGCAGAACCTCTATTGTCTATCCACTTCTGCAATCGGCCTTTTCAGCGAACGGGACCGCTGACGAAGTGCGTTAAACAGTGAAATACAAACCCCGGTTTCCTCTCCTTCTGCTTCGGACTTCGAAACCACTACCCTTGCTATGGAAGATTCTGTTGCATTCAAACGACTTCGTGAGCATTCGTTATTCCCCCTTAGCAAAGGGGGCAAGGGGGTTGTCTTGAGCCAGAACGAACCAGCGGTCTTTTTCAACAGTACCGAAGGCCGGAATCCAAGTTTGTTGTTTAACTTCTCTCTATTCTCAACTAGAGACCATCACAAGTCACTTCGCAGCTCATCCACCCCCAAAAACATACGTAGAGACTCTTACAAGTCTCCACGTCAGAATCTGCTCAAGTAAAGGATGCGATTAGGTCAGCACCGGCACCGTGACTGGCTCATCGCCCGGCTGCCAGCCGCAACCGGTCAGCTTGCCGGTCTGAAGCGCCTGCAGTGTCCGCAAAGTCTCGTCGATCGACCTACCGATCGCGTTATCATTCATCACGACCGACTTCAACACACCCTTCGGGTCGATAATGAACGTCCCGCGAAGCGCAAAGCCCTCGTCAAGCAACACTTGATATGCGCTCGAAATCTCCTTCGTAATATCCGACAACAACGGGAATCCCAGTTTCTTGAAATCGCGCTGAATCCAGCTCAAATGCGAAAAATGCGAGTCAATCGAACAGCCGATTACTTCCGCTCCCGCCTCTTTGAACTTGGGGTAGGCTTCATTGAATCCGCGAATTTCCGTCGGGCAGACAAAAGTGAAATCGAGCGGATAGAAGAACAACACCACCCATTTGCCCTTGTAATCGGCAAGCTTGATTTCGGCGAATTCCATATCCGGCATCACTGCTGTACCTTTGAAGTCCGGCGCCGGTTTTCCAATCTGCATGTATCCTCCAGTAAAGTCCAGGTAATGAAATGTCGCTGGAGAATATATGTTCGTAGATTCAAGTGGTCAAGATTAACTTGTAGTCTTTTGTCGACTTATGTGGTAGATTATGTGGGGATTGGTGGAATTGAGAATTTCAATTATTGCTCCGGCTCCACATCGGTCGGATACTTCTTCTCTCCGCCTACTCCCAGCGTTTCGTCTCCCGGTTGCCAACCTGCCCCGGTCAACTCGCCCGTCTGGATGGCTTTCAGAGTACGAAGCGTCTCATCGATCGAGCGGCCAATTGATGAGTCGTTAATAACGATCGATTTCAAAATGCCTTCGGGATCAATGATGAATGTCCCGCGCAGGCTGAATGCATTATGCACCAGCACCCCGTAACTGCGGGAAATGCTCTTGGTAATGTCCGACAGCAGGGGAAACTTAATCTGCCCGAGTTCCTTCTCAACCCACACTTGATGCGCGAAATGCGAGTCCACCGAACAGCCAAGTAGTTCGGCGTTGATATCCTTGAACTTATTATATGCCAGTGAAAACGCCCGCACTTCGGTTGGACAGACATAACTGAAATCGAGCGGATAAAAGAAGAACACCAGCCATTTACCGGTAAAATCGTCGAGCGACACTTTCTTGAAAGTCTTGTCCGGCATGACTGCCATGCCTTTGAAATAAGGCGTCTTTTCGCCGATCTGCATCATAGTCTCCTCATGCGGCGCCCCGATATCCGAAGGGGAAACGTAGCATTCACGACGCACAGAGTCAAGACTCAAATCACGCCTGTACGGCACGTTTAATCCCCTTGACAATCCTCCCGCCTTGGATAGCTTGGAACTTTGATTTTATGCACACGATAAGGAGAAATCGTTATGAAACAGGCGCTTGAGTATATAGACAAAAATCGTCAGAGTTTTGTCGACACCCTCGTCAAGCTATTGAAATTCAAATCAATTTCCGCCGATTCGGGTTTCAAAGATGACGTCCAGAAGTGCGCGGAATTCGTCAAGTCAAAATTCGAATCGCTCGGCCTCAAATCGCGCATCTATCCGACCAAAGGGCATCCCATCGTGTACGCCGAGTACAACAATCCCAAAAACAAGCGCACGATGCTCATCTACGGTCACTACGATGTTCAGCCGGTCGATCCGCTCGAACTCTGGCACAAACCGCCGTTTGAACCGAACATCGAAGGCGACACTGTTTTTGCGCGCGGTGCCACTGATGACAAGGGACAATTCCTGATCCACGTCCTTGCCGCCGAGGCTTACTTGAAATCTGGTCTCGATATCCCGGTCAATATCAAGTTCGTCATCGAGGGTGAAGAAGAGATCGCGTCGAACAATCTCGAAAACTTCATCAAGGAGAACCACGAACTTCTCAAAGCCGACGGCGTCATCGTCTCCGACACCGCTATGTACGGTCGCGGTATTCCCGCCATTACCTACGGATTGCGGGGCATTGCCGCTGCTGAAATCAAGATAATCGGCCCCGACAAGGACCTCCACTCCGGTTCGTTCGGTGGTTCTGTCGCCAACCCGGTTGTCGAGCTGGCGCGCCTAATTGCCAAATTCCATAATGAAGATAAGCACGTTCTGATCGATGGCTTCTACGATGATGTCCGCGATCTGGAAAAATGGGAACACGACATGTACGAAGCTCTCAAATATGACAACACCGACCACCTGCGCAAAACCGGCTCTCCCAGCG
>CAUJJY010000154.1 GCA_963205155.1 Candidatus Zixiibacteriota bacterium
TGTTACCCGCGAAATCGACTGGCCGGCCATAACAGATTCATCGCCCAAAGCCTGGACCGCAGCAATTGCCGATCTCAAACGCGCTCACAAGGAATACCAGCGCGTCGCCGACACTATCGGTGAAAGAGAACTCTTTGTGGAATTGCCAGGTCGGGGATTCGATCTCTATCATCTCTATCACGGAATGATCCAACACTGCCTCTACCATGCCGGTCAGATCGCGATACTGAAAAAAGCCTTAGCTTAGCGAATCGATAAACTTCCCGGCTGTCGTGCTGATGACTGCAAGAGAAAATCAAGCGTTTCCGGCTGGGCGCCTGCCTCAAGTTCAATTAAGTACTGCTTGCGCCACAGCCCGCCGCCGTAACCACGCAACTTGCCGTTGGCTTCGATAACGCGATGACAGGGAATCACAATCGACAGATAATTTGCGCCATTCGCTCGTCCCACTGCCCGCGAAGCATTAACGTTCCCCATTCGGCGAGCCAACTCACCGTACGAAATTGTCACTCCATACGGAATTTTCATCAACTGCTCCCAATCGCGTTTTTCAAACGGCGTCCCCTTTACATCTACTGGCACCAAGAACTTCTCGAGCTTTCCCTGGAAGTACTTCTCCAGTTCCGAACGCAACAACTTAAGGTGACGGTTGCTCCCCTCTTCCAATTGCGCACGGTAACGCTTGATCACCCGCTCCTTGATCCGCTCCACACCGCCCCGATCGTGCCATTCCAAAAAACAGACTCCCGTTTCCGTAGCACCGGCAATCATCTCGCCCAGCGGACTTTCAAAATTACAGTAGACGATCTTAGTTTCGTTCATAAAAGGCTCCTGGCGGTTTGCCGAATTGTTTTGTAAAAGCATCGCGGAATCCCGATGCCGATTCATAGCCGCATTCGTAACAGGCCGACAAGTAGTCATTCCCCTGCTCGATAAACTCACGCGCAAAGTTCAATCGAATGCGGCGATGAAATCCCAGCGGCGTAGCATTGAGATGCTGCTTGAAATACCGTCGTATTGTCGAGATGTCGACACCGCTAAGTTTAATCAAGGCAATTTCATTAAGTCGGTCCTGCCGGTGCTCTCGCATGTACCGAAGCACCCGGTGCAGCCACTCGGGTAAATAGTCGGGATACCTTTCCGCTGCACAACGCTTGCAGCTTCGCAAACCCGCCGCAATCGCCTCTTCGCGTGTCGAATAGAAGACGACATTCTTGAGCAGCGGCTTGCGTGCCTTGCACGACGGCAGGCAGTAGATTCCGGTCGAGTGAACACCAACATAGAACTTGCCATCGAATCCGGCATCCTTGCCCATCATGGCCTCGACCATTCGGCGATAATCAGCTTGCTTCATGTATCCAAGTTACGGCTGTGCCCCCGTTTCGTCTACCGAATTTCGGTCAAGGAATTGTCCAAAACACGATATTTTGCGGCCGTCATCCTACGGCGATGGCCGTTGCCTGCGTCAATCTACTTTTCAGGATCTTGAACATCACTTACTTAATTCATTGCCCACCTCGTATAATTGGAGAATCTGTTTCTGCAGATGTTGAACCCGTGAAAGGAATTAACGAAATGAAGATTTGTCGGCTTCTCGGTGCAATGTGCGCGCTGGCGGCATTGATGACACTGGTCTCTTGTGCCTCTCGCAGCTCGCTTAGTAGCTGGTACGATCAGAACTACCGCTCTGCCGGGTTTAAGAATATCTGCGTACTGATGCGCAATGATGATCTCAGCATCCGGCGCGACGTCGAAAAAGGCGTCGTCGAGAAACTCTCCCAACAGGGCATTCGGGCAATATCCAGCCTTGACGTGATTTCACCCTCCGACAAGCGAGTCCGTGAACAACTGGAATCGACTTTTGACAGCCTCGGCGTCGATGCAATCATGATTATCCGGGAGACTGGTCAGGAAGACCTCGAAGAGTTCGTCCCGGAAACAACTTATTACAAAGTATACGATGATATCTTCAACGAAGGCCGGGTAGAGAAGACGACCGAGGGTGGTTACTGGGAAAAAGCTGGAGTTGTCTACTTCACGAAGACAAGCCTCTTTGCCAATGATACAGACAAATTGGTTTGGGAAGGTAGATCGCAAACTGCTTATGACGGCGACCGCAATGCCTCCGTTGGATCCTTCGCCAAGGAAGTCGTCAATGACCTCGTTGCGCATAATCTCTTGTCCACTCCGCGAAAGGACTCGAAGTAGCCCACTATTGAATTTGGAGATTCTCGAAAACGCCTGTCAATCAGGAAGTCGGCTAAGAATCACCAAGAAGACCGCCAGCGAGGCATATGAAAGCAATAAATGGGGACGCGTGAGCGTGCGGAGAGTAAACATTGTTAGCTCCAATTGACTCTTGTAGATACGAAGTAGTAATTACAGGTGGGAAAGTGGCAGAAAACATGCCAATTCAATGTTGAAACTTCTTTACCCGTAACAATCGCCGCACCAACAGCTCCCACATCGCCACATTCTGGGAGTATTGGCAGGAGGCGTTACTGCTGTTCAGTTTCCGGATTCTGTGCAATCCCTGCCGCGAAACCTACATCGACATCTGCTTCTTCAGCTCGTCCACTTCAAAAGATACCCGCGCATCAAAAGTATACATCTTGACATCACCGGTCTTGCCCACTACGACGACCAGCGGGAACTCCGCAACGCCGTAGTTGCGCATGAATACCATGCCCGTGTCGGCATAAATTGGGAAAGTCAAGCCGCGTTTCTTTGCATATGTCTGTACATACTGGGGCTCTTCAAAACTGACGCCGATAACTTGATCCTCGGCGATCGCTCCCGAGTTGATCAATTCCTGCCACTTCTGTGTCATTGTCTCGCACGGCGGACATCCGACTTCCATGAACAGGAACACCGACCCGTCTCCGGCAATCATTTCGCCGGTGCGCACTTGACTTGAATCGGCTGTCATCAGTTCCAGATCGGGGAACATCGTCCCTACTTGCAGTTGCGAAGTCGGTCCGGCACTTTGCAGGAATTCGCTGTCTTGCGAGGCCTGCATCGTCTTGAACGACATGCCGAGATACATTCCCACCCCGGCGACAACCAGCACCAATACTCCAACACCAATATTCTTCAGCAGCTTGTTCATCTTCAGTTGATTGCGCCCGCACGGGGCATGAATTTGTGGTTACCGATAAAAATCCCACGGAAGCTCAAACTCATTTCAAGCTCCCGTGGGGCGTTTTGCATCCACCGACCCTGTATTTCAAGGCCAATAGATGGCAGTTAGCACGTAATGATTGCCGGGCAATAAATCACGCCGCCGGCCGGCTTACAGGTTTCCACGCCAAAGCTGTTGATACAGCATTTCAACGGGGCACCGGTGCAGCTACATTTGTAGTAGCAAGGACCTGCTTCAGCCGCCGGGCTGGTTGTACCGAAAATAAACGCGGCGACGAAAACGACGAGGAGAATTCCAAGGACTTTACGCATAGTCTCACCTCCTTCCATGTAAAGTTGAATGAACGAAGATAATACCGACCCAAGATGTCCGTCAAGTATTTTTATTCACGGCCGTTGACTCACCGCAAATATCCTTGCACTTCCAGCCGATATACTTAGCGTAGTGTCATATTTCTCATGGACTTGACCACCGCTCACGTCAGGGATGACAGGAGAAGCTTCGTTTGCAAAAGGTAAAATTCTGTTTCGGGATACATAATCACCAACCGGTCGGCAATTTCGGCTGGGTGATCGAAGACGCCTACCAGAAATCCTATTTCCCCTTCCTTCAAATGCTGGAGCGCTTTCCCGCAATCCGTATTTCCCTGCATTTCACCGGCATCCTCTACGACTGGATCAAGCAATACCATCCCGAATGCTTCGATCTGATCCGCATTATGAAGGATCGCGGACAGCTTGAACTGCTCACCGGAGGATTCTACGAGCCGATTCTTCCGGCCATTCCGGATCGCGATAAAGTCGGCCAAATCCAGATGCAATCCGATTTTGTCGAACGTGAATTCGGCGTGCGGCCAACCGGAATGTGGCTGGCAGAACGCGTCTGGGAACCCGGACTCGCGAAGCATCTCAACCAGGCAGGCGTCAAATATACGATTCTTGACGATATCCACTTCCGTTACGCGGGACTCGAAGAATCACAATTGGACGGCTACTACGTTACTGAAGATCAAGGTTTCCAGATCGCTCTCTTTCCCATCGCCAAGAAACTGCGTTACACGATTCCATTTGCGGACCCCGAAGACACCATTGCCTATCTCCGCAGCCTTGCCACCGAATCAGGCAACAGCATTGCGGTCTATGCCGACGACGGCGAAAAATTCGGTGTCTGGCCGAAGACCTATGAACACTGTTTCCTCGACGGCTGGCTCGAGCGGTTCTTGTCGATGCTCTGTGACAATCTCGATTGGATCGAGATGACCACCTTCAGTGAGGCGCTTTCTTCCGTCCCCGCCCGCGGTCGAGTGTATTTGCCGACGGCGTCCTACTCCGAAATGAATGAATGGGCGATGCCGGTCGCTGCCATCGAGCGATACGAATATTTCGTGCACAAATTGAAAGCCGCAAGCCTCTTTGACCAATTTGAACCGTTCGTCAAAGGCGGATTCTGGCGCAACTTCCAGACCAAGTATGACGAAAGCAATAATCTACATAAACGCATGCTGCTGGTCAGCAACCTGCTGGAACGTAGTCGCGAGAAATTGTCGCCGACCGTCTACGAGCAAGCACGCAAACTGCTCTATGCCGGCCAGTGTAACTGCCCCTACTGGCACGGCGTCTTCGGAGGCCTCTACCTTCCGCATCTTCGCGGAGCCGTCTATCAGGAGCTTGTCGCCGCCGAAGCGTTAATAAACTCAGCGCTTGTTAGCCCGCAAAGCACACGAATCGAGAATTCGGACTTTGATTGCGACGGCCGTAATGAGATTATCATCACCACTCCTGCCCTCAAGGCAATTGTTGCCCCCCAAGTCGGCGGAATGATTACTGAGCTCGATCATTTCGGCATTGCCAAGAATCTTGTCGATCTCGTTGGTCGGCGCAAGGAAGGCTACCACAATAAGCTCCTTAACCGCCACGAGTCAACAGGCGCCGCTGCTACCAAGTCGATTCATGATCTGGTTCTCGTGAAAGAAGAAGGACTCGAGAGTCTTCTCCTCGAAGATCACTATCGCCGGGGTTTGTTCATTGATCACATCTTCAGTGAATCAGCAACCCGGAATGACTTCGAATGCGGCAAGCTCGCTTCGCTGATTGGCCACTGCCAACAACCTTACACTGACTCCGCCGAGTCGGATGCAAATTCAGCATCGGTAAAACTGACTCGAACCAACCAGGTCATTTCTACGCACGGCTCCGCCGACATCGAGATCGTTAAAACTCTCAAGTTCGCGCCAAAGCCGGTCGGCGTCGTTGCTCAATACGAACTCCGCAATCGCAGTAACCAGAATCTTGCCTTCACCTTCGGTTGCGAGTCCGGCCTTGGAAGTTACCCCTTTCCAAGTACCGAGTCCTTCCTGGTCGGTAGTGTCGGCGAACGCCTCGATCTCAACTCCGGACACGAACTAAAGAACAGCCGCGACATCGCAATCTATAGCCGTCTCTATCGGTTCCTCTTGAGAATCTCTTCCAATCGCGACGCGACGATCTGGGCTCACCCACTTTGGACCGTTTCGCTGTCCGAGGGCGGTTTCGAAAAAGTCCTGCAGGGTACAATCATCCTCCTCCGTTGGCCCATCAACCTTGCTCCGGGTGAGGTCTGGACTGCCGAAATCGGCCTCGAAACTCACATGAAGATTGAAGAAGCGGCAATCTCCGGTCGCCAATTTACGCCATCCTCTTAATGAGGACCAAAATCAGCTATTCTCCGTTAATTCTGCAAAAAATCACTGTCAAGAATCGGCGTTTTTGGCGTTATATGATGAAATGCAGAATGTCGCCGAACGTCTAAACATAGTGGAATCTCCCTCTTGAGCCTGACACCAAATCAAAGCGGCCAGAAAACTCTCCGTAAATACTATCGCAAGTATCTATGGTACTTTCTCGGAGGCATCGTCGTCCTTGCTGGAGCGAATGTCTTCCTTGGGATGTCCCCCTGGCTGTTGCGGGAAGCAATCGACTCGCTCGAAAACCCCAGTCTCGAGTCATTGGCTCCCACCGACGCTTTTTACGGCATGCAGCACGCGATGGCGCAAACTGCCACCGGCGTATTGCCCTGGTTTGCCCTGGCGATCGTAAGCGTAACGCTGATCGCAGGGGTTTTTCGCTTCTTTGCCCGACGCACCATCATCTGGGCTTCCCGCGACATCGAATTTGAACTGCGCAACGAAGTCTTCAACCACCTGCTGAAATTATCATCTCGGTTTTATCAGCGCACTCCGACCGGCGACATCATCGCCCGCCTGTCGAATGACATCGAATCGGTGCGCCTGATGGTCGGACCCGCAGTCATGCAATTGATCAACACGGTCATGGTCAGTATCGTCGCCTTCTATTACATGATCAAGATTTCTCCAACATTGACACTGTACGCCCTGATTCCGCTGCCTCTGCTGTCGATTGCCATGTGGCAAATCGGCCAGCAGACACATCGGCGCTTTATGAAGATCCAGGACCACTTCTCCACCTTGTCCACGTTTGTACAGGAATCAATGGCTGGAATCCGCGTCATCAAAGCTTATCGCCGTGAGAAGTATCAGCAAAAGAAGTTTGAAGGCGTCAATCGCGAATATGTGCGGCTCAACCTCGACCTCGTCAAGGTCCGCGCACTGCTCATGCCGACAATTGTCTTCCTCGTCCGTGTCGTTGTGTTGATTGTGATTCTCATCGGCGGCGGGGACGTCATCAAAGGCACTATCACCAAAGGCGAATATGTCGCCTTCATGGCCTACCTGCTAATGCTCGTTTGGCCGATGCTCGCCATCGGTTGGGTCATCTCGCTCTACCAGCGCGGTACTGCCTCGCTGGCGCGGCTGGATAATTTACTGCGCGAAGTGCCCGATATCACATCTCCCGCAGAGCCGGTGCATCCGCCGCAAATTGCCGGTGCGTTGCGTTTCAGCGGCCTGTCGTTCACCTATCCCGACAGCAATGTCCAGGTATTGCATGATATCGACTTCGAGGTCAAACCCGGTGAGACGCTGGCCATCGTCGGCGCTACCGGCTCCGGTAAATCTACTTTGATTTCACTCCTGATGCGCACCTACCCAATTCCCGATGAGACGATTCGCATCGATGAAATCGACATCAATCGCATGGCGCTCGACGACCTTCGCGGAATGATCGGATTCGTCCGCCAGGATTCCTACTTGTTCTCCGACACCATCGCCGCCAACATCGCACTGTCACAACCCAAGGTCGACATGGATGCCGTCCACGAGGCCGCACAAGTCGCCGCCTTTGAGAACGAGGTCGAATCTTTCCCGCAAAAATACGATACGATACTCGGTGAACGCGGAATTACTCTGTCCGGCGGGCAGAAACAGCGCGCAGCAATTGCCCGCGCCCTACTGAAACAGCCGCGAATCCTCATTCTCGACGATGCTTTTTCATCCGTCGATACCCAGACCGAAGAGCTGATTCTCGAACGGCTCAAGGCCTCGCGCGGAAATATCACGACACTGCTCATCAGTCACCGCCCCTCGACAATTCGCCGCGCCGATCGAATCATCGTACTCGACGGCGGCACAATTGTCGAGCGTGGCACGCACGACGAGTTGATCGCCAAACAAGGCCGCTACTACGAGATCATCCGCCGCGAATTGTTGTCATCGGAACTGGAGATGCTCGATTAGTATGCAGGACTTTCGCGACGAAGATAAACTTGGCAAAGGCTACGATGGCCAGCTCATGCGGCGCCTGCTGGTGTACTTGCGCCCGTATCGTCTCTATGTCGGACTGGCACTACTGCTCCTGCTGGTTGCCGCCGCGGCGCAATTAGCGACACCGTACCTGATCAAAATCGCCTTTGACGATCATATCGCGGTTGGGGATCAGGACGGGCTGATGCTCATCGCCATCCAATTACTGGGGATCATGTGCCTCGAGTTCTTCACCGGTTATGGCCAAATCCGCATAATGGAATGGATCGGCCAGAGCGCCATGTTCGATTTGCGGCAGAAGATCTTTAATCACATCCAGTCGATGCACCTCGGATTCTTCGATAAGAACCCCTCGGGACGCCTGCTAACCCGCGTCACCTCGGATGTCAACGCCCTCAACGAAATGTTTGCCTCCGGCGTTATCGACATCCTCGGCAATATCGTGACCTTGGTTGGCATTATTACGGTAATGTTCGTGCTCTCGCCCAAGTTGTCGTTGGTCACCTTCATCATACTGCCCCTCATCGTCGGCGCGACATTCGTCTTCCGCAAACGGGTGCGCGATTCCTATCGCGAAATTCGCATCATGATCGCCAAGCTCAATGCCTTCACGCAGGAACACCTCGCCGGCATCAATGAAATCCAAAGTTTCGTGCAAGAGCGCAAAACGATGGACCGCTTCGAGGGCGTCAACACTGAACTGATGTACCAGCACAAACGCTCGATCCTCTACTATGCGGTCTTCTTCCCGATCGTCGAGTTGATCGGTGCCATCAGCCTGGCACTCATCGTCTGGTACGGCGGCGGACAAGTGGTCCAGGAAGTCATTACCTTTGGTACACTGGTGGCTTTCATTCAATACGTCGAAATGTTCTATCGCCCGATCCGCGACTTGGCCGAAAAGTATAATGTCCTCCAATCAGCCATGGCCGCAGCCGAGCGCGTTTTCAATATCCTCGACACAAAGTCTGACATCTCCGTTCCCGAGCATCCAAAACCGTTAACCAACTTCACCGGCGCTATCACTTACAGCGATGTCAATTTCAGTTACAACAAAGATCAACGCATCCTGCACGACATCAGTTTCGATATCAAACCCGGCGAAAAGGTCGCACTGGTCGGCGCCACCGGCTCCGGAAAAACAACTTCGGTCAGCCTGATCTGCCGGTTCTACGACATCGACAACGGCTCCATCAAGTTTGACGCGATCGATATTCGCGACCTCGATCCGCAGGTCGTCCGCGCCCAAATCGGTTTGGTATTGCAGGATGTCTTCCTCTTTTCCGGCTCGATTCGCGAAAATATCACACTCGGCAACGAATCAATCTCCGAAGAACAGATGATGGCCGCCGCCGAACGGGTCGGACTTGCACCCTTTGTCGACCGCCTTGAAAACAAATATGACCACCGCGTCGGCGAACGCGGCGGATCGCTCTCCGTCGGACAGCGTCAATTAATCAGCTTCGCCCGGGCGCTCGCATATAACCCACCGGTGTTAATTCTCGACGAAGCGACATCATCTGTTGACAATGAAACCGAATTTATCATCCAGAAAGCGATCAAGAAACTCTTCGAAGGCCGCACATCGTTGATCGTCGCCCATCGTCTTTCAACTATCGAAGAAGCTGACAAAATATTAGTTTATCATAAGGGCCGCATCGTTGAGCAGGGCAAGCACGAAGAACTGCTCAAACAGCAGGGTGTTTATTGGCGGCTCTACCAACTTCAATATCAGGATCAGGAAGTGACGCGCGCAACATGAGAATCAGTTCATCGATGACTACCGCGCTGTTGATCGAAACAGCCGCTACCGCCAGAGCCGCGGGCAAGCTCCTGCTCGACAACGTGCAGAAGAATCGCCGCGTGCAATTCAAGGGACGAATCGATATCGTCACTGAAATGGATCTTGCCAGCGAGAAACTGATAGTCGCCCGCTTGAGCAAGGCACTGCCGGAAGCCTCATTCCTCACCGAAGAAGGTAGCATCGCCGATCTGAATTCCGAATTCAAGTGGATCATCGACCCGCTCGACGGTACAACCAACTACGCTCACACTTTTCCCGTGTGGTGCGTGTCGATCGGACTGCAGTACCGCGATGAAATGATCGTTGCCTGCGTCTACGATCCCACCCGCGACGAACTCTTCACCGCGACCAAACACGACAAGAGCCGGCTCAACGGCCAAGCCATCAAGGTCAGCGATCGCCGTCGACTTGAACAGGCGCTTCTTGCTACTGGTTTCCCTTACGATATCCGTACTAGCCGCATCAATAACCTTGTCAACTTCACGAACTTCGTCAAAAATGCCCGTGCTGTTCGCCGCGCCGGTTCTGCAGCTCTCGACCTGTGCTACCTCGCCTGTGGACGATTCGATGGTTATTGGGAGTTGAAACTGCATCCGTGGGATATGGCGGCCGGTGTTCTGATAGTCAAACAAGCCGGTGGAAAGATCACCGACTTCGAAGGCAATCCCTTCTCAATATTCCGGGATCGCTTGCTTGGGTCCAACGGACGCATTCACACAGAAATGATGCGCGTTCTCGCCGCTGGAAAACAGTAGGGATTCGAAAAACTAAACGCGGCGCTGGATCTAATCCGCTATTGTCGCGCACGACTTGACTACATCATCGAGTTCGCTGAAGTCAACCGGCTTTGAAAGGAATTTCTGGATTCCCGCTTTGCGGATACGCTCGATCAGATCGTCGGTCGCAAACGCGCTGACCATGACAACCGGTAAATTCGGGAAGCGGTCGTGCAGTTGGTTAATCAGACTTAGACCATCGCCATCCGGCATCTTGAGATCGGTAATGACCAGGTCGACAGGATTTACAGTCAGAAATTCCGTGGCGGCTCTGACCGTGGTAAACGCATGAATGTCATTGTCGCCAGCCTCAAGTCGCTGGCACAAACTGGCGAGAAATTCCTCGTTATCGTCGATCACGACGATCCGGCGCTTACGCAGGCTAAGCAACATCTTGCCGATCTCCGACTCCATCGTTCCAATTCGAAACGGCTTCGCCAGAAATCCGTCGGCGCCCTTTGAATAGGCCTGCGCCTTGATGCCGTCGCTGCCGATTCCGGTGATCAACATGACGGGAAGGCGGCGGTTTCTCTTTTTGATCTCCTGCAACAGCTCAATTCCCGACATTTCCGGCATATTGATGTCCGAAATCACCAGGTCAATCCGCATGGATGAAAGCACCTTGAGCGCTTCCTGTGCTGATCCGGCCGAATGCGGCTCATAGCCGATCGCGGAAAGTGTGTCTACCAGTAAATCGGTAAGATTCGGATCGTCGTCAACGACCAATACTCTCGAGATTTCTGCCGTCATAGTGCTCTGACTCCGTCGGTACACGCCTGCCATTTTCGGTTAACGGTTACGCCCCTCTTTCTTGTATCGGCACTTGGCCGGAATTCTCAATTTTAGTTGGTGCCGGAGACAAAGGAAAATAGATTCACTTGATGAGTGAAATTCAATTCCGTGGCGTCGTTAAGCGCTTTAACGATAATCTCGTAATTCCCCAACTGGACTTGCTTGTGCCTTCCGGATGCCTGACCGTCCTGCTCGGACCTTCCGGCTGCGGCAAGTCTACGATTCTGCGCATGATTGCCGGCCTCGAATCACCCGACGAGGGCGCCATCCTGCTGGATAACATTGATATCACCGCTCAAGAACCCCGGCATCGCAACATGGCAATGGTGTTTCAGAACTACGCACTGTACCCGCATCTTTCCGTCAGGGAGAATCTGGCATTTCCTCTCAAAGTCGCCAAAATGCCCAAAGAAACTATCACCGCCAAGGTCACCGAAACCGCACAGCTCCTCGGCCTGACCCCGATGCTCGACCGCTACCCTCGTACCCTTTCCGGCGGCGAACGCCAGCGTACAGCCGTCGGAAGAGCCATCATTCGCAATCCGCAGGTGTTCCTCTTCGATGAACCGCTTTCCAATCTCGATTTTCAACTCCGCAACCAAATGCGCGGTGAACTCAAATCGCTCCAACAGCGCCTGGGCAAGACTACAGTCTATGTCACCCACGACCAAACCGAGGCCATGACCATGGCCGACAATCTTGTCGTTCTCAACCAAGGCAGGGTCATGCAAATCGGCTCTCCCTCCGAAGTATTCCGGAAGCCGGCAAATCTGTTCGTCGCCCGCTTCATTGGCTCACCACCCATGAACATCATCAATGTCGAAGTCGCATCCGGCATATGCTACCCGCTTGGTCAGAAAGTCCCCCTCGCCAAACTCGAAGTACCGAACGGCAAATATCTCCTCGGCGTCCGGCCCGACCAACTCCTCCTCGGACCGAATTCCCAGGATGCCCACTTCACCGTCGAACGCACCGAATTTCACGGCACGGCGACATTTCTGATAGGAAAAATCGGCGACGACCTCGTGATGGCAACCAGCCCGGCTGACCGCACAATCGCCGTCGGTGAACGGGTAACCCTTGACTTCATCTCCCGAAATCTGCATCTGTTCGATGCCGCCAGCGGTACGCGAATCCCCTTCTGAGGGACTGTCGATAGAGCTCGCTCCCAAAAAGCGACTACTTGATTAGGACATCTGGCCTCGCCGTAAGTCATTCAGGCGAAATGGACAGTTGAAAAGGTGCCTTAAATATTGACATACACCCCTAAGTTTCTCCACCTCCCGTTTCGGAATTCGAAACCACTCCCCTTCAACGGGGAGATTCTGTTGCATCCAAACGACTGTGTGAGAATTCGTTATTCCCCCTTAGCAAAGGGGGCAAGGGGGTTGTCTTGAGCAATTACGAACTATCGGTCTTTTTCAACAATCCCGAAAGCGGCTGCCGAAGGCGTCCAGCTTAGGCTCTTAACGGATTCTGCACCGATTCACAAACCGCGCGCTTATTCACCACTTCGCTAAGTTCAGGCATCCCAATGAGTATAATTCGCCAGAAATCCTTGACTTCGCCCCGTAGCCGTCTATATTTGGAGTAAATGGTATCTTTTTAGTGAGGTATAGAAATGACAATTAGCCCCGAAGCACTTAGTTACCTTACGGCCGGAATTCAGGCCGAAATCGCCGCCTACGTCTTCTACCGTATTGGCGCCGAGAAGATCAGCGACCAAGATGTCAAAACCACCATGTTACACTTTGCCGGTGAAGAGCGTAAGCACTTCCTCACCCTCGAGCACCAATACGACCTGCACGTCCGCTCGGAAAAATGGGTTACCTACCGCGACGTCATGAATCGCGACGAACTCCCGATCATCGACGAAGCTATGGGTGACAAGCACGTTCAGCGGATCGCCTTGGTTAAAGCCGCCAAATCCAAATCCGAGATTCTGGAGATCGCACTGCAGTTGGAAAAGGAAGCCTACGAGCTTTACTCCGCCGCCGCCAAGGTTGCCAGCGAGCCGGAAGTACGCAAGACTTTCGAGTATCTTACCCAGTTTGAGATGGGGCACATTAAGAATGTCGAAGGGATGCTCGCGGCCAAGTAAATGTAAGCGCAATAATGCGGGGCTTAAGTGTTTTCCTGGCGGATATGGTCCTTGCCGCTCTGCTTGACTGAATACATCAGCGTGTCCGCCTTCGTAATCATCTCGTCCACTGTTTCCGGCGGACGGGTAAAAGTCACCGCCCCGGCACTGTAAGTCACAGGCCAATGATACATTTGCGCCATGGCAGTCAGATCGTTCCTCAATCTCTCCATAACCGTGGCAGCGCCATTGGCGTCGGTACCGCTCAACAGAAGCACAAATTCGTCCCCGCCAAGACGGGCGACTTGGTCAATCTCGCGCACGTTTTGGCGCAGAATATCTGCCGTGAGCGTCAACAACCTGTCACCGATTAGATGACCGTATCGGTCATTCACGTTCTTGAAATTGTCAATGTCGGTGAATACTACCGTAAACGGCTTCGGATTGCGATTGGCCCTGGCTATCTCCAATTGTGCCGCCTCGTAGAAGGCGCGGCGATTCGGAATGCCGGTTAGCACATCGATCCGTGCAGCCAGCTTATGTTCTTCCACCGACTTCTTCAAAGCCGATAGCACCCACGCGACCGCAATAAACAACGCCAGACGCAGCACCAAATTTACCGCCAGCCAAAACGGACCGACCGTTAGTTCACCATCATAGATGTCAGCGATATACCACGTCAAGACGCTTAAGAATGAGTACGCGACTCCGGACTTATAGCCGACCGTCCACGTTACAAATGCAATTGGTATCAGGAAGAAAACCGAAAAGGATAACCGCGACCCGATGAAATAATATGCGGCGCCAATGAGTAGTACAATCACGAAAGAGCAAACGAGGCTGACTACCGAAGGTAGCCTTTCCAATGTTGTTAGCATTCGAGACATCTGTGTCCCCATTAACCCAGAATTGCCGTCACCCAAACTCGCCAAATCTATTCCAGAAAGGTCTGCATACTGCTGATAGCCAAATCATCGACATTTCACAACAGTTTTTTAATGAATGAAGGCGCACCGAATTTTCCAAGAAGTCGGCATCAAAACACGTATTGTTGTTTTAATAGGGAATTAATAGACCTATTGCATCCATAATCGTTCGGGAACAAATCAGAGTATGCAAATGTTAGCTATCATACGAAGGAGATATTATGACATACGAATTACCAAAATTGCCCTACGCGTACGATGCGCTTGAGCCGTTCTTCGACAAAGAAACGATGACAATCCACCACACCAAGCATCATCAGACCTACGTGACCAAACTTAACGAGGCCCTCGCCTCCCATCCGGAATTGCAGACAAAGTCGGTCGAAGTACTGGTTGCCGACCTCAACAACGTTCCCGAAGCCATTCGCACAGCTGTGCGCAATCACGGCGGCGGGCACGCCAATCATTCATTCTTCTGGAATATCCTCAAGAAGGATGCCAAATTGGGCGGCGCCGTTGCCGATGCGATCAACAGCACCTTTGGCAGCCACGACACGTTCAAAGAAAAATTCACTGCCGCCGCGACCGGCGTCTTTGGTTCCGGCTGGGCATGGCTCGTCGCTTCCGGCGGTAAGCTGGAAATCGTGACGACTCCGAATCAGGACTCGCCGCTCACCCAAGGCAAGAAACCGATCATCGGCATCGACGTCTGGGAACACGCCTATTATCTCAAGTACCAGAATCGCCGTCCGGAATACATCGCCGCTTTCATGAACATCATCAACTGGGATGAAGTTAACAAGGCTTTCGCCGCAGCAAAATAATTCCGACCACCAGTTCGTCTTCGTAGGGGCGCAGCATGTCGACGATCCCGTCTGACGGGGCTGCGCCCTCTTAGTTTGCGGACAAAACAAACCTACAACTGCTTCAAGAACCGCAGAAATCGCTTCACAATCTTGGGTGTCGAACGAACAGGCTTGCTTATCTCAGTTTTTTTTTGAGAGCTAACTTAAAACGCGCATCAAATCGCGAAGGCGAGCACTTCCCGCACGAGGCGGATATCAACCTCTTCCGGCGCGGATATTCCGTCTTGCAGGACTTGCACTGATAGATGTAACGGGCCGGCAAGCGCAGCTGCGAATGCGCCTTGGCCTTGACCGAAGCCCAGATTCGAGTAGCCTCTCTTTTGAAATCGGCGTTGTGATTGAAGTGAATGATGTGGATCATCTCGTGCTTGAGCGTATCGTCGATATCCTCGGGGAACAGTTCATGGTACTTGCTGGACAACACAATCTCTACCCGGCTGCGGATATATTGCCCCGCACATAACATCCGCGAGGAATAGCGAATCCTCGGCGTCGGCAACTTGCCGGCAAA